>NZ_FMDO01000037.1 GCF_900095305.1 Proteiniborus sp. DW1
ATAAATATTGGGACTGTAGCCAGTCCCAAATTTATTAATAGTCTGTTTTTTCTTTAACCTTTGCTGATTTACCTTGTCTTTCTCTTAAATAGTGAAGTTTAGCTCTTCTCACCTTACCTCTTCTAACTACAACAAGCTTCTCTATCTTTGGTGAGTGTAAAGGGAATGTTCTTTCAACTCCTACTCCATAAGAAATTCTTCTTACAGTAAAAGTTTCTCCTAATCCTCCACCTTGTCTTTTAAGTACAGTTCCTTCAAAGACTTGGATTCTCTCTCTGTTACCTTCCTTAATTCTATAGTGTACTTGTACAGTATCTCCTACATTAAAGTCAATAACTTCATTATTGATTTGTTCTTGCTCAAGCATTTTAATGATGTCCATAGTATTACCTCCCTTCCTCCTAGACGTTCTTGCTACTTGCAGAGGACCGCCCGTTTTCCACAAGTGTCATTATAGCACATATATATTCAAATTACAACTTATTTTTATTTTCTAGATTATTGTTATCTACAGAAGCATTCATAGTGCTTTTAATTATATCTTTTAGCATTTCCTGCTGCTCTTTATCAAGGTTCTTAGCCTCAATCATATCTGGCCTTCTCTCATAAGTTATCTTTAAGGATTCATATTTTCTCCACTTATTAATTTTTTCATGATTTCCAGATAACAAAACCTCAGGAACTTCCATGCCATTAAATATTCTTGGTCTTGTATATTGAGGATATTCTAATAGACCATTAAAGTGAGAATCATCTACAAAGGATTGTTGATTATTTAAAACCCCGGGTAGTAGTCTAACTATAGAATCCACTACTGCCATTGCTGCTATTTCTCCGCCAGTTAAAACATAATCTCCAATAGATATTTCATCATCTATATAAGCCTCAACTACTCTATTATCAATACCTTCATAATGTCCACATAAAAGAATAATATGCTCTTCCAATGATAGATTATTAGCAATATGCTGATTATAGGTTCTTCCTTTAGGCGTGAGATAAATTATCTTGCTTTTTTCACTTTTAACGGAGCTAATTGCATTATATATGGGTTCTGGGCTCATAACCATTCCAGCTCCTCCTCCAAAGGGATAATCATCAACTCTTCTATGCTTATCCTTGGAAAAATCTCTAATATTTATGCAATTAATTGTAACAATATTTTTATTTACAGCTCTTCCAATGATACTTGCATCTATAAAATTAGTAAACATTTCAGGAAATAGCGTAAGTATATCTATTTTCATTCAATCAGCCCTTCAATAGGTTCTATTATCATTTTTTTGTCCTCTATATTAATATATTTAACAACATCCTTAACAGCTGGTATCAAATATTCTTTTTCAGTGTTATTATTTATATCCATCCCTTTAATGACATAAACGTCATTGCTTCCAGGTTGTAAAACTTCTACTATCTCTCCTAACTCTTTTCCATCTGTACAAAAAACCCTAATCCCAATTATTTGATATATGAAATATGAGTCTTCAGGTAGTTTTATTGCATCTTTCTCATGAATTACTATGTATTTATCCTTATACTTCAATACATCATTAATATTATCATATCCCCTAAACTTTAACATTACAAAACCTTTACTATACCAAACTCTCTCTATATACATGCAACTTTTATCATCTTCTATATATACTGACTTCAATTTTTCAAATCGCTTAATGTCGTCTGTCAATGGCAATACTTTGACGTCTCCCTTAATTCCATGTGTATTAACTATTTTACCAACTCGAATATATTCCATAAGTACACCTACCATTTTAATAAATACATTGTATAATATGGTTTATCTGTCAAATAAATATGCTATAATAACTCAACAAATTATCGCAATCCTTATAATAACTAAAGCAGTTGATTTCGTTCTAATCCTCTTACATAGCTAAATAAAAAGGGGTTAGCTAAACTAATCCCCTATTGTATAATTTCTACTACTACTCTTTTATTTTCCTTTATTGCTGCAGCTTTTACTAAGGTTCTTATTGCTTTAGCTATTCTGCCTTGTTTTCCTATAACCTTTCCCATGTCTTCTGGGGCTACCTTTAACTCAATGATAATTGATTGAGTACCTTCTATTTCATTAACTACAACTTCGTCTGGATTATCAACAAGTGATTTCGCAAGTATTTCAACTAATTCTCTCATTTATCTCACCCCCCGAAAGCAATTATTCAGCTTTCTTTGTAGCTTCATATTTTTCAATAATTCCATTGTTCTTGAATAAGAAGTTAACAGTGTCAGTTGGTTTAGCACCACTATTTAACCATTTTATTGCTTTTTCATCATCAATAACAACTTCTTTAGGCTCTGCTATTGGATTATAGTACCCAATCTCCTCGATAAATCTACCATCTCTTGGTGAACGAGAATCTGCTACTACAATTCTATAGAAAGGTTTTTTCTTTGAACCCATTCTTGTTAATCTGATCTTTACTGCCATTTTTTCACCTCCTTTAAAAATTCTAATTATTTAAAAGGGTAAGCCAAACCTTCCTCTTTTCTTCATGGTTTTTTCCATTCCTGAAAATTTCTTAAGCATTTTCTTGGTCTCATTAAACTGCTTAAGTAGTTTGTTTACCTCTTGAATACTAGTTCCACTTCCTTTTGCAATTCTTTTCCTTCTGCTACCATCAATAATTGATGGATTTTGTCTTTCATCTTTAGTCATGGATTGAATAATCGCTTCTATATGAACTAATTCTTTTTCATCTACGTTAAGGTTCTTTAACTGCTTTGAATTTACACCTGGTATCATTTCTAGTATTTGACTCATAGGTCCCATGTTTTTCATTTGCTGCAATTGATCAAGAAAATCCTCAAAAGTAAATTGCTGACTACGCAATTTTTTTTCAAGCTCTAAAGCTTTCTTTTCATCAAAGCTGGCTTGAGCCTTCTCTATTAAGGTTAACATGTCACCCATACCCAATATTCTAGAAGCCATTCTATCAGGATAAAAGGTTTCTAACTGATCTAGTTTTTCTCCCATACCAACAAATTTGATAGGCTTGTTAGTTACTGTCCTAATAGAAAGTGCTGCTCCACCTCTTGCATCACCATCAAGCTTTGTAAGTACCACTCCAGTGATTCCTAGCTTATCATTAAAAGATTCAGCGACTGTAACAGCATCTTGGCCAGTCATTGCATCAACAACTAATAAGATTTCACTAGGCTTGACCTGACTCTTAATATTTTCTAGCTCTTCCATTAAATCTTCATCAATATGAAGTCTACCAGCAGTATCTATAATAATAAGGTCATTTCCATTTTTCTTTCCATGCTCTATTGCAGCCTTAGCTATGTTAACTGGGTTTTGCTTATCACCCATAGTAAAAACAGGTACACCAACTTTTTCACCAACGACTTCAAGCTGTTTTATAGCAGCAGGTCTGTATACGTCACAAGCCACCAATAATGGTCTTTTACCTTTTTTCTTTAATAATGCACCTAATTTCCCAGAAGTAGTAGTTTTACCTGCTCCTTGAAGTCCACACATCATTATTACCGTTGGTGGTGTATTTGAAAATTCTATTTTGCTTTCCTTTTCACCCATTAATTTCGTCAATTCTTCGTTTACTATTTTAATAACTTGTTGTCCAGGTGTTAAACTTTCCATAACCTCATGACCTATGGCTCTTTCTTTAACTGTGTTTACAAAGTTTTTAACGACTTTAAAGTTAACATCAGCCTCCAAAAGAGCAAGCTTTACCTCTCGCATAGCATTATCTACATCTTTTTCAGAAAGTTTTCCTTTTCCTTTAAGCTTACCTAAAGCATTTTGTAGTTTTTCTGCTAAACCCTCAAAAACCATCACTTAACCTCCTGGCCAATTTCTAATATATCTATGGCTATATCATTAATTTTCATAATTTGTTCTTTTGCCAAAACGAAATTATTCTCGTCTAATGATTTAATTGCCCTATCAGTACTATCTAAAATTTCTTTAATCTTTTCCTTGTTTTCAGAGAACTTTTTTACCAAACCTAGCTTCTCTTCAAAGATAAAAAGTTTTTTTTCGGTTCTTTTTAATAAATCATGAACTCCTTGTCTACTGATTCCAAGAAGCTCTCCAATCTCACTTAGAGATAAATCATGTATATAATAAAACTCAATAGCTGAATATTGCTTATCATTTAATAGTTTACCATAAAAATCAAAAAGCAATCCAATCTCAACAATTTTCTCAAACATAAAATCACCAGATTCGTTTTAGTGTAAAGCTATTTGCTTGACAGTGTTATTTTATATTATAATATACTCTTTGTCAACAATAAATATTAGAAAATACTAATCAAAAATTTATTCTTCAAAAATAGCCTCTACAAAACTTACTGGGTCAAAATTTTGTAAGTCATCTATCTTTTCTCCTACTCCAACTAGTTTAACTGGCACATTCAATTCTGATTGCACAGCTAAGACTACTCCTCCCTTAGCAGTACCATCTAATTTTGTAAGTACTATACCAGTTATATCGCATGCTTCTTTAAATACTTTTGCTTGAGAAACTGCATTTTGTCCTGTAGTAGCATCTACAACCAGCAAGACTTCTTTTCTTGCATCTGGATATTCTCTTTCTACAACTCTAAATATTTTACTTAGCTCATTCATTAGATTCTTCTTATTGTGTAGCCTTCCAGCAGTATCACATATTAATACATCAGTTTTTCTAGCTTTAGCAGCTTGAATTCCATCATAAATTACTGCAGCAGGGTCTGAACCTTCTTGGTGAGCAATAATTTCTACTCCTGCTCTATTTCCCCATTCTTGTAGCTGTTCTATAGCTGCTGCCCTAAAAGTATCACCTGCAGCTATAAGCACCTTTTTACCTTCTGATTTAAGTCTCGAAGATAATTTTCCAATAGTTGTTGTTTTTCCAACACCATTTACCCCAACAACTAAGATAATAGCAGGTGAAGGTTCAATATTGAGTTTACTAGATTCAGCACTTGTAAGTACTTCTCTAAGTACTTCTTTTAAAAGTTCTCTAACTTCTGATACTTCATTAACCTTTTTTTCTTTTACTTTTTGCCTAAGCTCCTCAATAATAGCTAGGGAAGTATTAACTCCTACATCTGCAGTTATTAAAACTTCTTCTAAATCTTCAAAAAGTTCTTCTTCCACCTTCTTATATGATTTTAGTATAGAATCTACCTTTTCAGTAATGCCTTTTCTTGTTTTTGAAAGACCACTTTTTAATCTTCCAAAAAAACCAAGCTCTTCTTTTTCATTTTTTTCTACTACTAAATTCTCTTGTTCTTCTACACTAATCTCTGCAACCTCTTGTACTTCGCTTTCCTCAATACCTAGATTATATTTTAAATCTTCCTCATCTACATCAATTAGATCCTCATGTAAGTTTTCTTCTAAATCCACTTCTATTTCATCTATATCTTCAATAAAGTGTTCATCATCAGAATCAGATTTTTCGTCTAATTCTGTAATAGTAAAGTCATCAATACTATTTTTATCATCTTCTTTTTGTCTTTTCTTTCCCCACTTGAATAGATTTTTGAACATTTTTAACCTCCTGTTAACTAGCTTTCTCATCATTTTTTTCTGTTAGCTTAACCGAAATTAATTTACTAACTCCTTCTTCTTCCATAGTTATTCCATATAAGGAATCTGCACATTCCATTGTTCCTTTTCTATGTGTTATTACAATAAACTGTGTTTCTTTTGAAAATTCTCTTAAATAATCAGCATACCTATATACATTTGCATCATCAAGGGCAGCTTCTATCTCATCTAGTATGCAAAATGGTGTTGGCTTAGTTTTCAATATCGCAAATAAAAGAGCTATGGCTGTCAATGCTCTCTCTCCACCTGACAACAAGGACAAACTCTGGAGTTTTTTTCCTGGTGGTTGTGCAATTATTTCAATACCACTAGTAAGAACATTTTCTTCATCTTCCAAAAACACATCTGCCTTACCACCACCAAACAATTTCACAAAGACATCGCTGAAATTGGCTTTAATTATATCAAAGCTTTCCTTGAACTGTTGTTTCATTTTTAATTTCATATCCTTAATTACAACATCTAAAGATTCCTTTGCCTCTATCAGATCTTTCTTTTGAGCTGATAAAAATTCGTATCTTTCACTTACTTTTACAAATTCTTCAATTGAATCTAAATTTATATTTCCTAAGCTTCTTATTTTATTTTTAAGTTCCCGAATTTCATTTTGAAATCTTGTCACGTTTTCAATTTCTTTCTTGTACTTTAGTGCCATCTGATAAGTCATTTCGTATTCTTCCCACAGCTTGCTATTTATATTATCCAGCTGTAGATTATACTTTTCTTGCTTTAATTCCAGAGATGAGATACTCTTTTGTAGTTCATTAATTGTTCTATTCATTTCATTAAGCTTTTCCTGGTCTGTATAATAGGCTTGCATAAAGTTATTTCTTTCAACCTTCACTTCATCAAGCTTAATATCGTATTCCAAAAGTTCCTCTGATAGTTTCTTTTTGTCTTCAGCTAATGAATCTACTCTAGCCCTTTCTTTAGTTATTTCTTCCCTATTGTTCTCCTGCTCCATAACTTTTCTCTTAAGATCTTCTTCCAACTTAAATCGAATGCTTATATAATTATTGATCGATTCAGTTGTAGTTTTAATTTCCTGTTTCATTGTTGCTATTTTTACTTGTAGCTCTGTGTTCTCATTTATTAGACTGTCTTTTATATTTTTTTGCTTTTCAAACTCTTTAGTTAACTCTTCTATTTTTATTTGTATCAGCTTAGCTTTTTCATCTAAGTCTATTATTTCGCTTTCTAAATCGCTAATATCAACATTTGAAGTATAATTTTCATTTGAAAGCTGGTTTTGTTCCCTCATATATTTTTTTATCAATGTATCATTTCTCTCATTGTCCGTAATAAACTGATTATACTTATTTTCTAATTTAACCAATGTAACATTGATATTATTAATTTCATTATCAATATCTAAAATTCTAGTTTCTAACTCAGCTTTTTCTTTCTGATAATCCTGTATTTTTTTGATAATGTTTGAATAGTTACTATTTAACTCCTTTAATTCTTCTTCTAGTTCATTTATCTGTCTATCTCTTCCTAATATATTTGTATTACTAGAATTAAAGCTTCCACCTGTCATCGAACCCCCAGGGCTAAGTATTTCACCATCGAGAGAGACTATTTTATATTGATGCCCAGTTTGTTTTGAAAGTATGATTCCATCGTCTAAGGTTTCCACTATTAACACTCTGCCTAGTAAGTTTTCAAATATAGTATTGTAATCACTATGAAAATTAATTAATTCTGATGCAACTCCTATAAAACCTTTACATTGTATTCTACCTTTTTCTGCTATACTTAATCCCCTAGCTTTCATAGAAGAAATAGGCAAAAATGTCACTCTTCCAAGCTTATTCTTTTTTAAGAAATCAATTATAACTTTGGCATCTTCTTGAGTTTCTGTAACTATATTTTGCAGTGATGATCCTAAAGCTACTTCAATAGCCCTTTCATATCGCTTGTCTACTCTAATAAGTTCAGCAACTACTCCTTTTACACCTTTCCCTAGTTTTTTATCACTTTTACATGCTATTAGAGTATTTTTTACACTTTTATAATAGCCTTCATATTCATCCTTCATTTCAAGAAGCAATTTCAAGTTTGATAATTTCCCATGAATTTGACCCTTTATATTATCAGCATTAGACTTTAATGCTTCTTGTTCCCTTGTAATTTGCTCCCTAATAATTACTTTTTCTTTTTTTTCTCTATTCAGTTCCTCTAAGCTACTTTTATATTTAGTTAATTCTTCAGAAATGCTATTAGCTAGCTTACTATTTTCTTCACTCTGCAATCTAATACTCTTAATATCATGTTCTATTTGCTCTATTCTTTTATTGATACTTTTACTAAATGTAGATATGCTATTTAATTTGCTTTTTCTATCTGCAATTTGGTTTAGGTATTGAACTAAATCTCCCTTCTTATTCTCAATGCTATCTTCTGTTTCTTTCATACTATTGATTAGACTATCTAATTCTAGAGCCTTATTTTTTAGTTGTTTATTCAAAGCCTCAGTTTCTTTTTCGAGCTCCTGTTTATAGTTTAATTCTTCATTTTCTTTTTTATTTGAATCCTCAATTTGCTTTTTAGTTAACTCTATTTCACTTAAAAGTCTTTCTGTTTCTTTTTCTAGATAAAATATTCTTTCTCTACTTAGCTTCAATTCACCTTCATGTTTTTCAATTGTATTTTGAGTTGAATATTTTGAACTTTGAAGCTCCTCTATTTTTGCATCCATTTTATCTATTTCATTTTTTACCTTATTATATTTATTTTCAAAAGCATTTCTTTTTTCCTCGTTATATTTAAGTTGTGAAATAACTAACTCTCTTTGGGCTTCTAAATGGCTTATTTCTTCTTTTAATCTATCGTACTCTCTAACAAAAAGACTAACTTCTAAATCCTTTAGATTTTCTGAAAGCAATAGATATTCCTTTGCTTTTTCTGATTGATTTTGCAAAGGCCCAATTTGGTTTTCAAGTTCACTTATAATATCATTTATTCTTAATAAATTTTCCTTTGTCTTCTCTAATTTTTTTTCTGCTTCTTCCTTCCTAGTCTTATACTTTACTATTCCAGCTGCTTCCTCAAATATCATCCTTCTATCTTCGGATTTTGTACTTAATATTTCATCTATTCTACCTTGTCCAATAATTGAATATCCATCTTTACCAACACCTGTATCCATAAAAAGTTCTCTTACATCCTTTAGTCTGCATGAGTTTTTATTGATATAATATTCACTTTCACCTGACCTAAATACTCTACGTGTAACACTAACTTCTGTATAGTCTATGGGGAGACTTCCATCTTTGTTGTCTAATACTAATGTTACCTCTGCAAATCCAGTAGGTTTTCTGTTATTGGTACCAGAGAAAATAACATCCTCCATTTTACTTCCTCTTAATGTTTTTGCACTTTGTTCACCTAGAACCCAACGTAAAGCATCTGAAACATTACTTTTTCCGCTTCCATTGGGTCCTACAACAGCTGTAATACCGCCCTTAAATTCAATTTCAGTTTTATCTGCAAAGGATTTAAAGCCCTGAATCTCAATTTTTTTAAGATACAAATCCACACACCTCAATTCCTAGGAATAATAACATAATCTGAATTAATAGCTTTTATTGAGGGATTCTTTAGATGTCTAGCTTAGGACAAGCAGACCTTTTTTTAATAAGTACTTTTTTGTAAGCTCTTTTACTTCAACCCTATGTTTTATGCCTTCATTTACTATAAAAAAATAATCCTTGCTAATATCTTCAGCCATAACCTTTACTTTTTTAATACCATATCTTTCTTCTAAATATATTAAATTAGATGATCTTTGACCTACAAAGTTTGATATCTCTTTTTTATTTATATATACTTGAATAGATTTATTTATTTTTTGAATATTAGCAAAGAGAATCTCTAGATATTCTCTATAAATCCTTCCCTCAACAAGTTGTCTAAAAGCGGGATGAAAAGGTCCAGCTATTACATCCTTATTTTCTGCAATATTATCAGTAGGTTGTAATCCAATTCTAATAACATTTATATCATTGTAATTAAATAACATCAACAAATCAACACATATTCTTATAGCCTCATCTAAGGACAAAGGAATATAAGTCCCCTCTTTATATTTCTTTTCGAGAAATGTTTCTTTGATAACTAATGTAGGATATATGCGCACGATGCTAGGTTTTAGGTTAATAAGTTGTTTTGCAGTAAAAACTTCCTTTTCATAGTCGCTTCCCGGAAGACCAGTCATCATTTGCAAACCAAGTATAAATCCATGTTTCCTAATTAATTTTGATGCATTTGCTACATCTGTATCACTATGACCTCTATAACTATTTTGTAGAACATCCGGACACATTGATTGGACTCCTAGTTCAATAATATCAACATTATATTGTTTCAATAAATCTAGTCTCATGCCATCTATATAATCAGGTCTTGTGGATAGGCGAATCCTATTTATTAGACCTCTTTTCTTATAGTCACAAGCTATATCTAAAAGCTCTCTTTGAATATCCATATCAATTCCTGTGAAACTGCCCCCAAAAAAAGCTATTTCTAGCTTTTCGTTAGTTTCAGGAATAGTACTTAAATAGGTGTCAATAGTATCTCTTATACTATGTGTATCAAAATTAGCTTTACTCTGCGCTATTTTTCTCTGATTACAAAAAATGCAGTCATGAGGACATCCGATATGAGGAACAAATATTGGAATTATATGATGTCTAATGCTCATTTTCTTTTTCCATTCTTTCTAGTGCTATTTTAGCTGCATTTTGCTCTGCTTCCTTTTTACTTTTTCCTAAACCCTTTCCTAAAGTTTTATTTCTTACTACAACTTCAGTATGGAATACTTTGTTATGATCTGGTCCTTCCTCAGAAATTATTTTATACTCTATTTTGGATTTAGTTTTTTTCTGTAAAATTTCTTGAAGTTGTGTCTTATAATCTATAAATAACTCTCTTCCATTAACTGCATTTTCAATGATCCCTGTCATAAATTTTAACACAAAAGCTTTTGCATTGCTGAATTTTCCATCTAAGTAAATTGAACCTATTAAAGCTTCAAATGCATCTGCTAATATTGAAACTCTCTCTCTCCCACCCGTTACTTCTTCTCCTCTTCCTAAAAGCATGTATTTGCCTAAGTTGATTTGTTTTGCCACATAAGAAAGAGAAGGTTCACATACAACTGTAGCCCTTAGCTTAGTCAATTCACCTTCTGGATAATTTGAATATTTATTAAAAATATAGTCGCTTACTATTAGTCCTAAAACAGAATCACCTAAAAATTCAAGTCTCTCATTGTAAGTAATCTTAAATCTTTTGTGCTCATTTGCATAGGAACTATGTGTCAATGCCCAGTTTAACAAATCGATGTTATTAAACCTGTATCCTATTTTAGTCTGGATTTCATTTAGTAAGTGTAACCTCTCAGTGCTTATTACATATCTCATAAAGACTCCTCCATATAATTACTAGATATAGAGGTGTTATTGTAGATATTTTAAATTATTTAAAACATCTACGATAACACCCACATACTTTAGTTTACTATATAACATGTAGATTATGCAAATAATTTTATTGCATGATTACTGTAGACAAGTATTTAAGGATTAGATAGAATCTAATCCTTAAATACTCTAATAACTATAGACGCATTGTGTCCACCAAAACCAAGTGAATTTGATACAGCAATATTAATCTCTTCAAAAATGCCCTTGTTTGGTATATAGTTTAAATCACATTCTTCATCATAGTTTTCATAATTTATTGTAGGAGGTAAATATCCATTAACTAAAGCTAGAGAACATACACACGCTTCTATACCTCCTGCTGCTCCTAATAAATGACCTGTCATTGATTTCGTAGAACTAATTTTAAGTTTGTAAGCATGTTCCTTAAAAACTCTTTTGATAGCTGCAGTTTCTAAAGCATCATTATAAGATGTTGAGGTACCATGGGCATTAATATAATCCACATCATCAGGTGAAATTTCAGCATCTTTTAAGGCTATTTCCATAGCTCTAGCTGCTCCTTCCCCACCATCAGATGGTGTAGTAATGTGGTATGCGTCTGCAGTAGAACCATAGCCTATTATTTCTCCATATATATTTGCGCCTCGATTTAGGGCATGCTGTAGCTCTTCCAAAATTAAAATACCAGCGCCTTCACTCATTACAAATCCATCTCTATTTTTATCAAAGGGTCTACTGGCTCTAGTAGGTTCAGAATTATTCGCTGATAATGCCTTCATTGCAGAGAAGCCTGCCAAAGCCATAGGTGTAATAGAAGCTTCTGTCCCTCCCGTAACAATTATATCACTATCACCTCTTTGTATTACTTTAAAGGCATCTCCTATTGCATTTGTTGATGAAGCACAGGCAGTTACAATTGTTTCGTTTATACCCCTTGCACCTAACATTATAGATATCTGCCCTGCTGCCATATTTCCAATCATCATTGGTATGAAAAATGGACTGACTCGTCTCGGTCCTTTTTCTAGCAATTTTTGGTGCTGTTCTTCAAAGGTTTCAAGGCCTCCAATACCTGAGCCTATAATTACACCTAATCTTTCATTGTTAACCTTATCTAAATCAATATTAGCATCTTCTATTGCAAGCTTAGATGCAGCAACAGCAAATTGAGTAAACCTGTCCATCTTT
Source organism: Proteiniborus sp. DW1 (assembly GCF_900095305.1). Lineage (NCBI taxonomy): Bacteria > Bacillati > Bacillota > Clostridia > Eubacteriales > Proteiniborus > Proteiniborus sp. DW1. Next base: position 12,228 of record NZ_FMDO01000037.1, read on the forward strand.
CTAGCTTCTTTCTTATCCATATAGTTCTCAGCCTCAAAACCCTTAACTTCTCCAGCTATTGATGTGCCATACCCCTCTGTATCAAATCTAGTAATATGTGATATGCCACTTTTCCCATTTAGTAGAGAATTCCAAAACTCGTTTTTCCCAATTCCAATAGGACTAATAATGCCTAAACCTGTAATAACCACTCTTTTTTTCATGCTATCCCTACCTATCTTATATAAAATAATATAAATGTATTAGGTTTAAAACAATCTATATAAAAAATATTTTAGCTAGAATTATTATTATAAATATTATAAAATAAACATAAGTTATTAATTTTACTTTCTATTTTTTAAGGTCCCGAATCAAGCGGGACCCTTTTTTCTTTCCATTACTTAGTATTATCTTGAATGTAATTAACTGCATCTTTTACAGTAACTATCTTTTCCGCTTCTTCATCAGAAATTTCTATATCAAATTCATCTTCTATAGCCATTATTAACTCAACAACATCTAATGAATCAGCATCTAAATCCTCTTGGAATGAAGATTCCAATGTTATCTCAGATTCTTCAACATCTAACTGCTCTGCAATTAATTTTTTGATTTTTTCAAATACCATGAGTCCACCCCCCTTCAATAGATATATTAT
>NZ_FMDO01000038.1 GCF_900095305.1 Proteiniborus sp. DW1
AGATATATTATATTAAATTAGTATACCTCCATCAACAACAATAACCTGCCCTGTAATATATTTTGACATATCACTAGCAAGAAAAGCTACAGCGTTAGCTATATCATCAGGTTCTCCTAATCTTTGTAATGTTATCTTTTCCAAGTATTGGTCTATAATCTTTTCAGGAAGCTTATCTGTCATATCAGTAGATATGAAACCTGGAGCTATTGCATTTACTCTAATATTCTTCTTACCTACTTCCTTAGCTAGTGACTTAGTAAAGCCAATAACACCTGCTTTTGACGCAGAATAATTACATTGGCCAGCATTCCCTGAAACTCCTACAATAGATGCTATATTAATAATACTGCAGTCTTTTTGTTTAATCATATTTCTAATTAAACATTTGGTAACATTAAAGACTCCTTTTAGATTTACATCTATAACGTTATCCCATTCGTCCTCTGACATTCTCATTAATAGATTATCTTTTGTGATTCCTGCATTGTTTACTAATATGTCAATTTTAGAGAAATAATTCATTCCATCTTGAATCATTTTCTCTACATCATTCATTTTTGATACATCTGCTCTTATAGCTAATGCTCGCCTTCCCATACTTTCTATTGTATCCTGCACCTGTTTTGACTGTTCCTCACTGCTAGTATATGAAAAAATTATGTCAGCACCAAGGGAAGCCAGTTTTAAAGCTACGGCTTTTCCAATCCCTCTAGAGCCACCAGTGACTAAAGCTACCTTTCCATTAAGATTCATTTTCCCACCCCTTAATTCCTGAGTATATTTATTAGATTTTCAAGGTTCTCAAGATTTTCAATATTGTAGAGGTTCAACTCCTTTTTGTTCTTTTTACCTATTTTCTTTGCAAATCCTACTAGTGTTTTCCCAGGACCAATTTCTACAAATGTATCTACGCCATCATGCACCATACGTTCTATAGATTGTTCCCATAAAACTGGCATGGAAACCTGTTTTACCAATAAATCTTTAATTTCATTTTCATTACTTATATAATTCCCAGTAACATTTGAAATAACTTTTTTATCGAGTTTATTGATTTCTACTTTATTTAATTCTTCTTTTATTTTGTGACCTGCACCTTTTAGCATACTACAATGAAATGGAGCGCTAACAGATAGAACTGCGGCTCTCTTAGCTCCCATATCCTTAGCAATGCTGCATGCCTCATTTACTGCATCTATTTCTCCTGAAATAACGACTTGCCCGGGGCAATTATAATTAGCACCTTCTACAATTCCTTTTTCACTAGCCTTTTTAATTATCTCTGCTACTTTAATATTATCTAAGCCTAATATAGCAGCCATAGTACCCTTTCCTAAAGGGACAGCCTCTTGCATATACTTTCCTCTTTTTCTCACTAAGACTACAGCATCTTCAAAGTCTAAAGCTCCACCATACACTAATGCTGAATATTCTCCGAGGCTTAGTCCAGCACACACTTCTGCTGATAATCCATAATCCTCTATAACTCTTAGTATCGCAATAGATGTCGTTAAAATAGCAGGCTGGGTAAACTCAGTCTTCATCAATTCTGAATCTGGCCCCTCAAAACATAGCTTTTTCATATCTAATTTAAGCGCTTCACTAGAAGTTTCAAATATTCTATTAGCAACAGAATATTTTTCAGAAATTTCCTTGCCCATTCCTATATATTGTGCACCTTGACCTGGAAATAGAAAAGCCATCTTCTCCATTTAATCACCTCTAAATACTAAGTATACTACTTCTTACTTTCTCAGCTTCTACCATAATATCCTGTATGACTTCCTTACATGTTTTGATGTCTTTTATTAATCCACTTATTTGACCTGCCATTACAGAGCCATTTTCAACATCTCCATCAACTACAGCTTTTCTTAACCTACCCACCCCAAATTTCTCTAGAGTTTCTATATCTGCATTCTGTTTTTCTAGCTCAATAAGTTTTTTTGTAAGTTTATTTCTTAATACTCTAACAGGATGACCTGTACTTCTTCCGGTAACTATTGCATCTCTATCTGATGATTTAATAATTGCATTTTTGTAGTTTTCGTGTACTCTGCACTCAACTGTACATACAAATCTAGTACCTATTTGAACTCCTTTAGCGCCTAATGCCAAAGCTGCAACTAATCCTCTACCATCTGCTATTCCACCTGCTGCTATAACAGGTATATTGACCTCATCTGTCACCTGGGGTATTAATGACATGGTAGTTAACTCCCCGATATGACCGCCTGCCTCAGTACCTTCTACAATAATTGCATCAGCTCCGATTTTTTCCATTCTTTTTCCCAACGCAACTGAAGGAACTACCGGTATTACTTTAGTCCCTATTTCTTTAAATTTACTAATATACTTACCAGGATTTCCTGCTCCAGTTGTTATTACTGGTACTCTCTCTTTGCATAAAAGCTCTATTATATCATCTACATGTGGGGATAATAGCATTACATTTACACCAAAAGGTTTATTAGTAAGTTTTCTGATTTTAGCTATTTCCTCTTTGACTACATTCTTAGGAGCAGCACCACATCCAATAATTCCTAAACCACCTGCATTAGATACAGCAGCAGCTAACTCGACTGTGGCTACCCAAGCCATTCCACCTTGTAAAATTGGATATTCAATATTTAGCAATTCGCATATTTCTGTTTTTATCAATTTAGAATCCTCCTTTACTGTACCACCTTAACACCATGGCTCCCCAAGTAAGGCCTCCACCAAATCCGATTAGTAAAACCACATCGTTATCTTTTATTTTATTTTTTCTCACTGCTTCATCTAAAGCTACCGGTATGGAAGCAGAAGACATGTTTCCGTAATTCTCTAAATTGACATAAACTTTGTCTTCATCAAGTCTAAGCTTTTTTCTAGCAGATTCTATAATTCTTATATTTGCTTGATGAGGCACTAAATAATCAATATCACATATCTCCAGCTTGCTTTTTTCAACTACTTTTAGGGATATCTCTTCCATTTTCCTCACAGCAAATTTAAACACTTCGTTACCTTCCATGTGTATATAATGTTGTTTGTTTCTAATGGTTTCTTCTGTGGCAGGCATTAGAGAACCACCAGCAGCAAGCTTTAAGAGATTCTTTCCTTCACCATCTGCACCTAGGTCTAAGCCTAATACTCCTCTACCTTCTGGAACTTCACTGATTACAGCAGCTCCTGCTCCATCTCCAAATAATACACAGGTATTTCTATCGGTCCAGTCTGTTATTCTAGAAAGAGCTTCAGTGCCAATAAGTAGAATGTTGCTATATACACCGGAACGTACAAATGAATATGCGACAGTAAGACCATACAAAAATCCTGAACAAGCTGCTTCCAAGTCAAATGCAGCAGCATTCTTACATTTTAATCCTTCCTGTACTAAGCAAGCTGTAGAAGGAAACATCATATCTGGAGTTACAGTTGCTACAATAATTAAATCTATATCCTCTGGTTCTAATTTTGCAGCTTCTAAGGCTTTTTCTGCTGCTTTAATTGCCATATATGATGAACCCTTTTCTTTATCAAGAATTCTTCTTTCTTTTATTCCAGTTCGTGTTCTTATCCATTCATCTGAAGTTTCCACCATTTTCTCTAAATCAAGATTAGTTAGTACCTTTTCAGGAACATAGCTTCCTGTGCCAATTATTCCAACACTCTTAAAACTTCTCTTCTGTGTCATAATTACCTCCTAGAATGTTTACCTCAGCCTCTATTTTTTCAATTACTTTATTTTCTACAAATACCTTAGCTTGTTTAATTGCATTCTTAATGGCTTTTGAATCTGAGCTCCCATGGGCTTTTATTACAACCCCCTTAGTACCTAATAATGGCGCTCCTCCATATTCAGTATAGTCTAGTCTTTTCTTAAACTTCCTTAAGCCAGGCTTTAATAATAAAGCACCTATTTTGCTAGTAAAAGAACTCATAAATTCTTCTTTTAACATACTGAAAATTGACATAGCAAGACCTTCAGTTAGCTTCAATATAACATTTCCTACAAATCCATCACACACTATTACATCGGTATTTCCTTCTGGAATATCCCTCGCTTCTACGTTCCCATTAAAATTTATATTAGTATTTTTTAATAGTTCATAAGCTTCTTTTGATAGTTCGTTTCCTTTCCCTTCTTCAATGCCAATATTAACAAGTGAAACTTTTGGATTGGAAATATCTAATATTTTTTCTGCATATATTGAGCCCATTATTGCAAATTGCTGAAGATATTTTGCTTTACAATCAGTATTAGCCCCTGCATCTAATAATAGTGATATTCCCTTCTTAGTAGGATAAGGAATAGCAAGCGCTGCTCTGTCCACTCCCTTAATCCTCTTAACAATTAGAATGCCTCCTGTTAGTAATGCACCAGTACTTCCAGAAGATACGAAGGCATCTGCTTCTTTATCCTTAACAAGATTAAGTCCAATTACCATTGATGATTGTTTTTTTCTCCTTATAGCCATGGCCGGTTCTTCATCATTAGTAATGAATTCCTCTGAATTAATAATCCGTATTTTATCATTCTTATACTCATACTTTGATAATTCTTCTTTGATTTTTCCCTCATCTCCAATAAGAATTATTGTGACTCCCAGCTCATTTGTTGCATCGATACTACCTTTTACTGTAGCTAATAAACCTTGATCCCCACCCATTGCATCTACAGCTATTATCATATTAAATCTCCTCCCGATTATTCTGTTCAATAGAAACAAGAATGAACTTTCCCCTAAAAACTTGCTTCTGTCCTACATAAGTAAAAACATGTACAAAGTATTTGTTACCTCTTTTTCTAATTACTTCTGCCTTTGCAATAAGCTTTTCTCCCGCCTTAACTAAATCCTTATATTTTACATTTGCAACCCCTGTCAATGCAACGTCAGCGTCTATTACCGCAATAGCTAGAGACTCAGCTTGAGCATAGATATTATGTCCTCTCACCACACTTGTTTTTAAAAAGGCCATACTCTCATCTGTTTCAAGTATTGAAATACCTTTCTTGCCTAAGTCAATATCTACAAGCTCTCCTACGATTTCAGTCCCTCCAATTGTCCTAACCTTCGAGTAACTTTTCTCAGCTACGTTTTTTATTCTTTCTCTCAATTCAGGTATCCCAAGCTCTAATCTATCTAGCCTTATAGTTTGAATGCTTACATTAAACATTTGCATTAACTCTTCATCAGTTAGAAAAGGATCCCCTTTTAATTTTTCAATAAGTTTTTTATGTCTGTCTTTTTTGCTAAGCTTTCCAATACTCATAATCTTCACCTCGAGTTAATACTTGTATTTAGTACCTGATACTAATATTAAGTATACATCGTTAATATATAAAAATCAAGGATATTTTTGCAAAAAAAAAGATAGTGATCTTATACACTATCTCTTTTTATACATTATTCAACAGATACAACTTCTTTGTTTTTATAATACCCACAAGATTTACATACTCTATGTGGTAGCTTTGGCTCGTGGCATTGTGGGCATTCTACTACAGTTGCCTTTGTTAATACTTGAGCTGAAGCTCTTCTTTTATCCCTTCTCGCTTTAGATGTCTTACGCTTTGGTACTGCCATTTAAAAACACCTCCTTAAATCAATCAAATAAATCCTTTAGTTTAGCTAGGCGAGGATCAATTTCTTGAATATCACAGCTACATTCCTCTATATTCAAGTCTTTTCCACAGACTAGGCATAATCCTCTGCAGTTATCATTGCATAGTGATTTCATAGGTAAAGACAATAAAATAGAGGTTAAAACTTGTTCTTTTATTTCTAGATGGTCATTATCATAATAGAACACAGGCTCATCATCTGTATCTAATGACTGAGAAGTTTCCATAAGTCTTCCTGATAAAACAGTCTCTGCTTTATTGACAAACTCTTTTAGACATCGTGCACAGTTTTCATAATATTCATATGAAACCTTAGCATTAAGATACAAGTCATCATCTGTCTTATAAACACTGCCCTTTACTATCACTGGATTAGCCAGTACAATCTCACCTGAAGTTGACTGTATTTTTACCAGATCCAAGGAGTGTTCAAAGTCAATTTCGTAAACTGTTCTATCAATAAGCCTTGATAGATCTATCTTCATTAAGTTCACCTCTTAAACATTGCCAAATTTTATTATATATAAGTTATAGATAGTTTGTCAAGAATAAATGTTGCATTATCAAATAATAGCACAGAAAGGCAGGAAAAACCTGCCTATTTTAATATTAACATTTTAGTGTCTCTAGCTATCATTAGTTCTTCATTAGTAGGAATAACAAATATTGCTGTGGAAGTTAAATCTCTATTAAGTTGTGCTTCTTTACCTCTTACATTATTTAACTCTGGGTCTATTTTAATACCTAGACACTCTAAACCTTCACATACCTTTTCTCTAATATAGCCTGAGTTTTCACCAATACCTGCAGTAAATACTAATGCATCAATACTACACATAGTAGCTACATAAGCACCAACATATTTTTTGACTCTATTAACGAAAACATCTAATGCAAGTTTAGCTCTTTCATTTCCTTCTTCAGTTGCTATTTCTAAATCTCTAAAGTCACTGCTAAGTCCTGAAATACCTAATACTCCAGATTTCTTATTTAGCATATCGTTAACTTGTTCGAATGTCATGTTTTCTTTATCCATAATAAATGGAATAATTGCTGGGTCAATATCTCCTGATCTAGTTCCCATTGCTAAACCTTCTAAAGGAGTAAAACCCATACTTGTATCCATAGATTTTCCACCTTGTACTGCACATATACTAGAGCCATTTCCTAGGTGACAAGTAACTATATTCAAATCTTTAATGTCTTTACCTAGTAATTCAGCAGCTCTATTAGCTACATATTTATGAGAAGTACCATGGAAGCCATATCTTCTAATTTTATATTTCTCGTAGAATTCGTAAGGTATAGGGTATATATAGTTATCAGACTCCATAGTTTGATGGAAAGCTGTATCAAACACAGCTACCATAGGTGTATTTGGCATAAGCTCTCTACAAGCTTCTATCCCTATGATATTTGGTGGATTATGTAATGGTGCTAGCTCTACACATTCCTCTATAGCTTTCATTACATCGTCATCAATTACCACAGATTCAGCAAATTTTTCTCCACCATGAACAACTCTATGTCCTACTGCAACTATTTCATCCATAGATTTTATAACTCCATGATTTGGATCAACTATTGCATCTAAAACTATCTCTAATGCAACTTTGTGATTATCCATTGGTTTTTCAATTACCACATCTTCTTTACCAGTTGGTTTATGTTTGATTCTAGAGCCTTCAATTCCTATTCTCTCAGCTAAACCCTTTGCCAATACAAATTCATTTGACATGTCTATTAACTGATATTTTAATGAAGAACTACCACAATTAATAACTAAAATATTCATTTTATACCTCCTATATGTTTACATATTCACAACTTCCATAATATTATAATACGACAAAAAAATCAACTATATAAAGATTATTTCCATTTTAATTTATTAATAATCTCTTTTAATGCTATAATAACATATATGAGCATTTAAAAACACGACTTCGTGCCTTAAATATTGGAGGTTTTTATGAGAATAGTAGGACTTATTACTGAATATAATCCCTTTCACAATGGACATCTTTATCATTTAAATAAATCTAAGAGTATCACTAATTCTGAGTACTCTGTAGCGATTATGAGCGGAAATTTTTTGCAAAGAGGAGAACCTGCATTAGTTGATAAGTGGACTAGAGCAAAAATGGCTATAGATAATGGGGTTGATTTAGTTATTGAACTCCCGGTAATATACGCATGTCAAAGCGCAGAAATATTTGCTTTTGGTGCTATAAAAATACTTGATAGCCTTGGCATTATAGATAGTGTTTGTTTTGGAAGTGAGTCAGGGAATATTAAGGAATTAGATTGCATTGCAGAAATATTAAATAATGAGCCCGAACTTTTTAGAGAGTGCTTGAAAATAGGATTAAGTCAAGGACACTCTTATCCAAAAGCAAGAGAATATGCTCTTACCAAATATATTGAAAGTTCTAACCTTTTTGATCCATCAACTATAAACAGCATTGTTTCTAATCCAAATAATATTCTATCAATAGAATACCTAAAATCATTAAAAAAAATCGACAGTAGCATTAAACCTTATACATTAAAAAGAAAGCACTCTAACTATCATGATAAATCTCTTACTGGCACTATATCCAGTGCAACTGCAATTCGAGAGCAGCTTATAAATAATACTTCAATAGAGAATATTAAGCATGTAGTCCCTAGCAAAACTTATAAGTATCTAGAGGACTTCTATAATGAATATAGAGGCTTTAATTATCTCGATAATTATTCTACGATTCTACTATATTTACTTAGAAACAGTACTTCTGATAGCTTGAAGAATATTTTAGATGTAAATGAAGGATTAGACAATAGAATTATAGATTGTTCTACAAAATATAGTTCAATTTATGACATATTAGATTGTATAAACACTAAGCGATATACAATGACACGATTAAAAAGGATTTTTACTCATTTATTACTAAATTTAAATAAAGAAATAGTACATGAACTTGTTCCAATCGGTCCTCAATACATAAGAGTCTTAGGAGCAAACTCTAAGGGTATTGAAATATTAAAGATGGCAAAAAAATCTAGTAAATTACCAATCATCACAAAGTTTGCTGATTATATTAAACTAAATAATGCCCTTGTAAGTCAAATGATAGAATTAGATAAAAAAGCTACGGACATATATGAATTAGGCCTGAGTAAAGACAAATCAAAAGTTAACTTGGACTATACCACGTCACCTTACATTAAACTAGCTAATTGACGCCTTAGCAAAATTTTAAATTAATTTGCTAATAGTAGCAGTTATGTAGGATAAGTGGCTAACATAATATTAAAAAGACCTCAATATAATGTATTAGTAGGAGGTCTATTATGCATAGTTATCTATTATTATTTTTAACTTCAATTATTGTTTTCTTAGCACTTAGTAAAGTACATAAAAAAATATTAAACAAGTTTGAAAATGTAAAAGTTTATTTACTAATCATAGTAACAATGTTTTTAGTTTCATGCTTAATAGTGTTCCCGAATAACACCATAGATGCTGCATTAAATGGATTGATGACTTGGGCTAATGTAGTTTTACCTTCTTTATTACCGTTTTTAATTGGCGCAGAAATACTCATAGGACTTGGTGTAGTTGACTTTATTGGAGTTCTATTAAGACCAATAATGTATCCTTTATTTGGAACATCAGGTGAGGGCTCATTTGCTTTTGCTATGAGTGTGACATCAGGATATCCAGTGGGAGTCTCTTTAGTTTCCAAGCTAAGACAACAAAACCTAATAGGCAAAATAGAAGCTCAAAGACTTGTTTCATTTTGTAGTACCTCTGGACCCCTGTTCATGATTGGAGCAGTTTCAGTAGGAATGTTCAAAAATTCTTCCATAGGTAGTTTACTTGCATCTTCACATTATTTAGGTGCTATTACTGTAGGACTACTTTTTAAATACTATGGAAGGACACAAAGTGTTAATAAGATTGACAACAAGCATAATAAAAACATCAGTTTCTTTAAAATTGCTCTGTCAAAGTTAGTTTGTGCTCGAAAACAAGATGGAAGAAGTATAAGTAAGCTTATGGGCGATGCAATTAAATCCTCCCTTGAATCCATGGTTATGGTGGGGGGATTTATAATGATATACTCTGTGATTATTGAAATACTAAGAATTACAGGAATTTTTAATTTCCTTACAAGTCTATTAAATCTTTTATTTCCTATTAATTTAGAGCCTAAGCTTATGGAAGGATTAATCAGCGGACTATTAGAAATGACAAATGGATGTAAATTGCTTTCTGAAGCTAGCAATGCAAGCATAGTTGCGCAGCTATGCTCAGTAAGTTTTTTAATAGGATGGAGTGGTTTGTCAATACACAGTCAAGCCATCAGTATATTAAGCAATACTGATATTAATACTAGGCTGTATATGCTGTCCAAATTACTTCATGCTATATTTTCGTCTTTATATTGCTTTGTCCTATATAGGATTTTCTTTAAAAATAAAATTATAGTGTCATTTCTATCTAATGATATTAGTAGAAGTGAAAACATAGTTGGAGACTGGTTAAATAATTTAAGATTTTCAATTAGTTTAGAATTTGCTATCATAATCGTTATAATTGCCATTTCATTTTTTGTTGGAGCTTTATATGACATAAAATCTATTTCTAGCAAATAGTCTAAAATAAGTTAGGGTTCTATAGTAAGAACCCTTTATTATTTAAAATTATTCAATTCTTGTCTATTTTTTTGCAATGTTTCAATAATACTCCTCAAATTCATTTCTACTTCTTTGAGTAGCCCATCTGCATATTCTTTTGCGCCGATTCGCATTTCTTTAGCATTACTCTGTGCCTTTGAAGTTATCTCCTCTGCTCTCTCATATGCTTGCTTTGTAATTTCATGTTGCTCTACCATTTCTTCAATATGTAATTTTACTTCTTCAACCATAGTATCTGCTTCATTTTGTGCCTCTGCTAAAATTCTCTGTCTTTCTTCTTTAATCCATTCAGCTTGTTTTATTTCGTCCGGCAACTTAATTCTTATTTCTTTGATGATATCTAGCACATCATCTTTATCTACTAAAACTTTGCCTGCAAATGGTATTGTAGAACTACCCTCTATTATATCTTCTATCTCATCTAATAATTTTAAAACATCCATTCTTATACCCCCTTTAGTTTTTCCTTTATTGCTAATTCTACTTTTTCAGGTACTAAACCTTTAATATTTCCATTAAAGCTTGCAACCTCTTTGACAATACTCGAACTTAAATAAGAGTATTTATTCCTTGCTATCAAGAACAAAGTTTCTGCATTATCATATAGTCTATTATTCATTAAAGCCATCTGCATTTCATATTCGAAGTCTGAAACAGCTCTTAACCCTCTTACAATTAACTCTACCTGATTTTCCTTCATATAATCTACTAGCAACCCTGTAAATGAAGCAATTTCCACATTCCCTAACTCATGTGTAACGTCTTTTAATAAATTAATTCTTTCTTCTACACTAAACATATGTTTCTTTGAGGGATTATTTAAAACTAAAACTATTATCTTATCAAACTTCTTTGAACATCTTTCAATAATGTCTAAATGTCCATTAGTGACTGGATCAAAAGTCCCTGGATAAACTACCTTCATCATTTAACCTCCCATGGTGTAAAAAGATATTTTAGTTCCTCCATAAGTTCTTGAATCTTTCTTTACTAAAGTATTAATACTTTCTGGTAGAGTAATTTTATCTTCATGCTCAGCAATTATAATCCCATTACAATTAAGAATGTTATTAATACTTATATTCTCAAGTACAGGTATTAATATTTCTTTTTCATAGGGAGGATCTAGAAAAATATAATCAAAAATAATACCCCTCGAACTCAATGTTTTAATTGCCTTTTCGGCAGTATTTTTATATACAAAAGCTTGATCAGCAAGTCTTGTCCTCTCCAAATTCTCCTTTATTGACTTAATACTGTTAATATCATTATCAATAAAATAGCATCTACTGGCTCCCCTACTTAAAAACTCTATACCTATACTTCCAGAGCCTGCATAGAGATCAAGAACTTGACTATCACTTTTAATTTCGCCTAATATATTAAAAATAGCTTCTTTTACATTATCCGTTGTAGGGCGCGTATGTAGCCCTTTAGGGGCAATCAATTTGCGACCTTTTGATTTCCCTGTAATAACACGCAAAAAATATTCCTCCTTATATTAAATAATATTTTATCACAAAAACACTAAATTCTAAATAATTTATTATTATTATTGGAAAAAACTCAAACATTGCTACAAGCTCCTTACAATTCACTACATTTTCCAACTATTTAATTAAATGATATTAACTGAGATTCTTTGTTAAATAACTTTAATATTCTTTCTCTCATCATTTTATTTTCATCTCTTGCTAGACTTGGATCTTCTTCCAATATTCTAAAGGCAATTGACTGTGCAATTTTTAAAGTATTGATATCCGAAAATAAATTAGCTATTTTCAATTCAGGAAGCCCATGTTGCCTAGTTCCAAAAAAATCACCTGGACCTCTTATTTGCAGGTCTTTTTCGGCTATTACAAATCCATCATTGGTTTTCTCCATTATATGCATTCTTTCTTTTGAAATCTTGCTTTTACTTTCATTTACTAATATACAATATGATTGATAATTGCCTCTTCCAACTCTCCCCCTTAGTTGATGTAGTTGAGCTAAGCCAAATCTTTCTGCATTCTCTATGAGCATAATATTAGCATTAGGAACATTTACTCCAACTTCAATTACAGTAGTAGACACTAGGATGTCAATTTCTCCATTTTTAAACTTTGACATTATGCTGTCTTTCTCTCCTGCCTTCATCTGACCATGTAATAGTCCTAGACTTAAGTTTCTAAATTCATTGCTTTTCAATATTTCATATAGCTCATTTGCTGACTGAGCATTAATACTATCTGATTCTTCAACTAGCGGACATACGATATATGCCTGCCTCCCCTTATTTATCTGTTCTCGTATAAATGAATAAACTCTGTCCTTCATCTGACTATTAACTACATAGGTCTTTATTTTTTTTCTTCCGGCTGGAAGTTCATCAATTATTGATACTTCTAAATCTCCATATAATATTAATGCCAAAGTTCTAGGTATAGGTGTAGCTGTCATTACAAGTATATCTGGGTTTGTACCCTTCAAGGATAATGTAGCTCTTTGTCTAACTCCAAACCTATGCTGCTCATCAGTAATAGCTAACCCCAGCTTATGAAAACTAACTTTTTCCTGTAATACAGCATGGGTACCTATAACTATGTCAATTTCTCCATTTTCGATTCCTCTTAAAATCTCCATTTTCTTTTTACCAGTTATATTGCTAGTTAATAGTTGACAATTAATATTAAACTTATCAAGTAAAGACTTTACATTCTCATAATGCTGAGCTGCTAGTATTTCAGTAGGTGCCATCATCACAGACTGATAGCCCGAATTATATGCCTTTAGCATTGATAATACAGCTATGATAGTCTTACCTGAACCAACATCACCTTGTACTAAACGGTTCATTTGCTTAGGTGATTCCATATCCCTAGCAATTTCTTTAAAAACTCTAACCTGAGCAGATGTTAGTTTATAGGGGAGTAATTCTATAAGTTTGTGCGTTTCATCATTTTTAGAAAACATAATTCCCTCATTATTTTGAATGTTCTTTTTTTTCATTATGAGTAGGCCCAATTGTAATAATAATAATTCCTCAAAAACTAATCTTTCCTTTGCTTTCTTATATGAGATCCTGTCCTTAGGAAAATGTATATTTTTAATAGCTTCACTAAACGAACATAATTCCAACTCATCAATTATACTTTTAGGAATTATATCCACAGTATAATCTGTATAGGTTTCCAGAGCCTGCTCTATTATCTTTGTGAGCTCATTATTAGATAGTTTTTCAGTTAACTGGTAAATAGGGATTATTCTACCTGTTTTTTTACTAGTTTCATTATACTTTTCATATATTGGATTCTGCATCTCAATTTGATTTCCTATTTTCTTTACTCTTCCATTTACACTAATAATGTCTCCTATATTGATACTGTTTATTATGTAGTCCTGGTTAAACCAAGTTAAATATAATACTCCCGTTTCGTCCTTTGCTGGTATTTTAGTTATTCTCATATTTCTTCTAGGTTTATATTTTCTCGGAACACCACAAACTATAACTCTTAAGCTTGCTTTTTCACCATTCTCTAAAGTTGATACTTTCTTTAAGGTTCTTCTATCTTCATAAGACCTAGGAAAATAGTACATAAGGTCTTCAATGGTTTTGATACCTATTTTATTTAATAGTTTAGCCTTCTTAGGACCAACGCCCTTAAGATATTGAACACTATTCTCTAATTTATTCAAATTACCCACCTCTATGCTTTATTAAATATATTATATAAAAAAAAAGACAATAATCCAAAGACTATTGCCTGGAATTCTTGTCTTCTTATAATACTATTTAGTTATTCAACCGAAATCAAATAATAGTATAAAGGCTGTCCTCCAAAGACTACTTCAACATCTAAATCCTCATACTCTTCTTCTATTCTATTTACTAGTTCTGCTGCATCATCCTCAGATAAGTCATTTCCATAAAATAAAGTAATTAACCCATCATCATCAGTCACCATAGTTTTTACCAGTTCAAAAGCCACATCTTGGACGTTATTACCAATTACCTCAATTTTTCCATCATATATTCCCATTATATCATCTTTCTTAATTTCTTTTTCTTCCATAATTGTGTCTCTGACTGAGAAAGTAACTTGACCAGTTTTTACTGATGCTATTGTATTTTTCATATTTTCAATATTCTCTTCCATATCAAGCTCTTCATCAAAAGTAACTAAGGCAGCTATTCCTTGTGGAATAGTCTTTGTCGGTAGTACTTCTACATTCTTACTACTAAGCTCTTTTGCTTGAGTAGCTGCTAAAACAATGTTCCCATTATTAGGTAATATAATAATATTATCTCCTCTTACCTTTTCAATAGCATTAAGAATATCCTCTGTACTTGGATTCATGGTTTGACCGCCAGTAATTACATAGTCAGCATTTAAATCGTGAAATACACTGGATAGTCCTTCACCCATCGAAACAGTAATGAAGCTATATTTCTTTCTTTCTAATGGCTCTATGTTTTCCATAGCTGTTATGGTAGTATCATCATTAGCCATATTATTTCTATGCTGATATCTCATATTATCAATTTTAATATCTATAAGTTCACCATGCTGTAGTGCTTTCTGTATTACTACTCCAGGTTCATTTGTATGAATATGTACCTTTATGATATTATCGCCACCAACTACAAGCATGGAATCTCCTAATTCAACTATCTCATCTCTAAATGTCTCAAAATCTACCTTTGAGTCATTTATAATAAATTCTGTACAATAGGCAAAGGTAATATCTCCTTCAGATTCTGCAAATGAGTGATCATAATCATCCTTAGTAATTTCATCCATTAATGCTTCTTCCTTGCCTGTTAAAGCTTCTAATGCTCCTACTAGAATTGTAACAAGCCCTTTTCCTCCTGCATCCACAACTCCAGCTTGTTTAAGCACAGGAAGCATTTCTGGTGTTCTATCTAGAGTAGTCTCTCCATGCCTGATTACAGCTCTTAAAAATTCCACAACATCAGTTTCCTTTTTTGATATTTCAATAGCCATTTCAGCACACTCTCTAGCGACTGTCAATATAGTCCCTTCTATAGGCTTCATGACCGCTTTGTAGGCAGTATCAGAACCAAGCTTAAATGCTAATGCAATTGTAGAAGTATCAATTCTATCAGTTCCCTTTAATCCTTTAGCAAATCCTCTAAATAATTGGGATAATATCACCCCAGAGTTACCTCTAGCTCCCATTAGTGAACCATTAGAAGCAGCAGTTACAACCTTATCTATATCATCTGTCTCTAAAGCTCTTATTTGCTTAATAGCTGATTGCATTGTTAATGACATATTTGTACCAGTATCTCCGTCAGGAACAGGAAAGACATTTAATGCATTGACAGCTTCTTTATTATTTTCAAGACAGTTAGCAGCTCCAAAAAATAGTTTTTTGAGCATATTTCCATCTATATATTGAATTTTCAATATTAGTACCTCCTTAGCCTACTTTTGTACTCTTACTCCCTGTACATTTATATTTACTTTTTGGACTTTTAAACCAGTCATACTTTCGATATTGTATTTTACTTTATCTATGATGTTGTCTGCAACCACAGAAATCTTTGTACCAAACTGAACTACCACAAATAGATCGACAATAACTTTATCACCATCTGTATATACCTTCACGCCTTTTTTTACATGATCTTTTTTTAATAACTCCACTAAACCATCAGTAGCGTTTCTACTAGACATTCCAACAAGACCATAACTCTCTGTAGCTGCTAATCCAGCAATGGTCTCTAAAACACTTTCATCGATATTTATTGAGCCATATATATTGGTCAATTTACCTGCCATTTACAGTCCTCCTTTTTAAATTGAAAAGTGGATAAAGGATTTTATAGTCTTATTTTACATTATATTTGTATTATCTTCAACTTAAGAATAAATAATAATTAAAATAGGGATAAAAATATCTTTATATTGCAAAAAATACCTAGGGTATGATACAATAGTATATGTTGATTTTAGAATGTATAGTAAACAAGGATTTATTAGCAAACCTAGAGGTTTAAGGAGGTGTTTTTATGGCAAGGTTCTGCGAGGTATGTGGTAAGGGAAAAGTGTCAGGTCACTTAGTAACTTTCTCAAATAAGAAAAGTAATAGAACTTGGTCTCCAAATGTACGTAGAATAAGAGCTATGGTTAATGGAACTCCAAAGAGAATTTACGTATGTACAAGATGTATCAGATCAGGTAATGTTGAAAGAGCATTATAATAGATGGCTTCCAGTGCAATGGAAGCCTGTCTGATTTTTTGTATCTCTATTTTCAAATATTCATATCTAATTAATTTTATATAGAAACCAACCTAAACAAATAAAAAGTAAGCCCAATGCAAATATCCATGCTTTTATAGGTACTACTTGTATTATTATAATAACTCCTAAAATACCCAAAACCATTCCTAATAATTTTTTTATACTACCATCAATAAAATGCTTCTTAAAACTATATCTTCTATATCTTCTCATATAGACACCCCTTATAAGGCTACTAGTATTATATATTATTCAATTTCTAAATGAAGTGTTACAAAAAGAGCCAGCATTGCTGGCTCTCTCCTTGTTAATCCCTTGATCTTATAACAAGACAAATTCCCGATTCAACTTTTATTAAAGCTTCCTTATCCTTAACCTCATTACTTACTCCTAATGTAGTACCAAGTTTAAAGTCTACTGAATGAGTATCGTATTTAAAGCCTTTTAACGTAACCTTTGAATCAGTCAAAGGTATCACTGAAACAAAATGGTCAGGTTTATTATCTATCTTAAACATGTCTTTTGTAATAAATACTTCATTATGGCTATCAATAATGCTTGCATTGATATTTTGGTTAGCTAGTCTATATAAAATTAGAATATTTGCCAGGGAGTGGTCTAAACGGCTCCCTGTAACACCAAGAAACACAATATCATTTGCACCATAATCTATTGCATACTCTATAGCTAATTCTGTATCTGTTTTATCCTTATGACTTGGATACTTAATAAATTGCACTCCTTGCTCCTGAAAATCCTCAAATGTTTTATTATCAATTGAATCCAAATCTCCTACAATGATATCTGGCATTAGATCTTCATTATATAAGTGTCTGGCTCCTCCATCTGCACAAATAACCATGTCTGCATCATGATAATACTTAGCTAAATCAATATCTTTTAAATCCCCATTTGATACTATTAGCACCTTCATTTAATCACTCTCTTTATCTAATCTCTTTATTATAGGTTTTTATAGGTTTCCATAGCAGGATAATAATTATAACTGATATTATTAATTCTAATGCTAAATAGCTTCCATTATAACCCAAAGAATATAACCATGAGTTAATATCTCCAGCATTTTCTGAAAAGAATACAACTCCTGCTAACACATGACTAATAAATCTTCCGAGTATGGCTATGAAAATTCCCAATATTACTCCAACATATTCTAAGGTTTTGCTACCTATCTTTATGCTCTTTATATTCTTATAAAATCCACTTAGCCCTAGTAATCCAAAAGCTATAGGGTAATCTAAAAGAAATTGAATTGGATGAACAATATAAGGTTCTAAAACTGCTTGTAGTAATCCATATACTACTCCTACTAAAAGACCTGGTAAAGTCCCCCATCTTATGCCTATAAGTATTATGGGTATCATACTACCTGCTGTTACTGAGCCTCCAAAGGGTGCTTCATAAATTTTAAACATACTAAGTATGGTAGCTAGAGCTATCATGATACCACCCTCGGCCATAAATCTTACCTTTTCTTTTTTTGCAACTAAAATCATAAAAAAACCTCCCTTATGTTTTTAATATTGACTAGGGAGGGACTGTGTCTATTAAGTTACCACTACATAAATATAGGTAATGGATAATATAAAATAAACACTTCCCTACGCTAGTATTAACTAGATCAGGTTTAAGGGTCGAAGCTAAATTGCCTCCTCTCAGCATTAATGCTCCCCTAGTGATTATTCCTGTTCGCTTACATTATAGCAAATATTGTAAGCGTTGTAAAGCTAAATACTTTTAAATTTCTTAGTAATATTAACTATATCTTCACTATTGAATATTGCAGAACCTGCAACAAATATATTAGCTCCATATGATTCTATTTCTTTAATATTATCTAGTTTGATTCCACCATCAACTTGTATATCAATATTCAATTTACTATCTTCTATCATTTTTTTTAAATCAATTATTTTATCTTTCATCTGACTGATAAAAAACTGGCCACCAAATCCAGGATTAACAGTCATTATCAGTACCATGTCTATTTCATCAAGAATATATCTAATACTTTCAAGTGAAGTAGATGGATTTAAAGCAACCCCAGCTTTTATTCCAAAACTCTTTATATATTGTACTGTTCTATGAAGATGAACACAAGCTTCTTGATGAACAGTAATTATGTCTGCACCTGCATCTACAAAGTCTTTTATATACTGATCAGGTTTTTCTATCATCAAATGCACATCAAAAGGCACTTTAGTAACCTTTCTAAGCATTTTTATTACTGGTGCACCAAATGTAATATTGGGTACAAAATGACCATCCATCACATCAAGGTGAATAAAATCTGCTCCGCCTTCTTCAACTAATTTAATTTGTTCTTCTAATTTACTAAAATCTGCTGATAAAATAGAAGGAGCTATTTTAATCATAGTTAGTACCTCCTAATATCTTTTATTTCCTGTAGCATACTTAAGTAATTCTCATATCTTAATTTACTTATCTCACCATTGTCTACTGCTTCTTTCACTGCACAACCAGGCTCTTTATGATGTGAGCACCCTGAAAACCTGCAGGAATTGCTTTTGTCGAATATTTCAATAAAATAATACTGAAGCTCTTTTTCATTTAAGAAATCAATATCTAAAGTGCTAAATCCAGGAGTATCTACAACCCAACCACCTAAATCTAACTCTATAAGCTCAACATGTCTTGTAGTGTGTTTTCCTCTACTAGTCTTGTGACTAATATCGCCAGTTTGCAGCTTTAAGTTTGATTGGATGTTGTTTAATAGTGTAGATTTACCTACTCCAGATGGTCCTGCAAATACAGTTATTTTATCTTTAAGTAAATCCTTTATTTCATCGATACCTTGCTTAGTTTCACAGCTAGTTTTCACTATTTTATACCCTGCATTATGATAAATATTATAAATCTCATCTGCTTTTCCATCGGTATCCAAATCATATTTATTTATGCATATTATCACATCTAGTTCCTGATATGATGCTAGAAGCAAAAATCTATCTAGAAGCCATAAATTAGGCTCTGGTTTTTGCGCAGCAAACACTATTATAGCTTGATTTACATTTGAAACTGGAGGTCTTTTTAGTTCAGTAATTCTATCTAATATTTGTTCTACATAGCCTGTATTGTCCTCTTCGTTAACTCTAATTAAAACTCTATCTCCAGTAAGAGGAATGGTTTTATTCTTTCTAAAAAGCCCCCTAGCTCTACACTCATAGACTTTATTCTCTACTTTTACGTAATAAAAACCGCCTATGCCTTTAATAATAATTCCTTCTAGCATAAATCAGTTCTCCTTTATATAATTATATTTCATCAATAAACACACCATCAAAATAAACCTCATACTTTGCACTTCTCTTACCCTCAACTAAAACAGATATAGATTCTTCACTTGTACTGTGAACTTCATTATAAATTACTTCTCTTTCTCCATCTTGTATCCTATATATTTTGACCTCAACTTCATTTTTATCTTTTGGTAATATAATAGATAGGTTATTGTTTATTATTTCGTCTACATCTGTTTCTTTTTTGTCACTTCCATCTGGTTTTTCCATATCCTCCAGACCATTACTTACCGTTAGTTTTATAGTTGTGTTTTCTTCAACTTCTGAGCCAGCAGTAAGGTCTTGCCATATTATGATATCCTTATCTACATTTTCATTGTACTCATACTTGATGTCTACAACTAATCCTAAGTTTGTTAGCTCATTCTTAGCTTTATCTATATTTTCTCCGATTACATTTGGTACAATAACATATTTTATCTCAGGTCCATCACTAACGACTAATTTCACTGTAGAACCCTTAGGCACTCTTTGATTTTCTTCTGGTGTTTGACTTATAACGTAATCCTTTGGAATGTCACTATAAACACGTTCGGGAACACTGCGCAGTCCCTCAGATTCTAAAAGATTCTCAGCTTCATCTATATGTTTATTAACTACATATGGAACATCTACTTCTTCTACGCCCTTACTTATTGTAACATCAATAGGATATCCTTCTTTTACAGTCTCTCCAGCTTTTACACTTTGATCTATTACATGACCTTTTTCATATTCACTACTATAAACTTCACTCTTCACTCTCAAAACAAGGTTAATTTCGTTTAATTTTTCTTCTGCAACATCTTTATGAAGCCCTCTAACATCAATTACCTTTACTTCCTGACCCTGTATCTGGCCTCTAAGCCAAAGAAATCCTGCAGTTATCCCTATAGTCAACAATAAGGCTAAAATAATTGCTGTTAATGTAACTAACTTAGATGAGCCTCCTTTTTCATCTTTATAGATGTTATCACTATTCATATTACGTTTATCAACTTTTTTTCTTTGATTTTTCATTGAATCATTTCCCTCTTGGTTTATCAAAGTATCATCTATTCTTGGAATAATTCTAGTAGGTGAATCGTTGAAATTACTTATGTGAATTTCGTCACTATTTCTAAATTTTTTTAAGTCACTTAATAGAGTTTTGATATCACTATACCTTAAGCTTTGGTCTTTTTGAACGCATTTCATAATAATACTTTCCAAATCCAAAGGGATAGAGCTATCAATATGAGATGGAGGTTCTATATCCTCTTGTATATGTTTTAAAGCAACAGAAATAGGACTATCCCCTTGAAAAGGCACTGTACCAGTAATCATTTCGTACATAACTACTCCAAGAGAATAGATATCTGATTTTTCATCAGTATAGCCACCTCTAGCTTGCTCTGGTGAAAAATAATGAACAGAGCCTATAACGTTACTTGTATTAGTCACTGTAGAGGTAGTAGCAGCTCTGGCAATTCCAAAATCAGTTACCTTAACTATACCATCCTCTGTTACTAAAATATTATGAGGCTTAATATCTCTATGAACTATATGGTTTTCATGGGCATGGCTTAAGGCTTCAGCAATTTTAATAGCAATGTCTAGAGACTCTTCTATACTAAGCTGCCCTTTCTCTCTTATTAGTTGCTTCAAGGTTTTTCCATTAACAAATTCCATTACTATATAATGAATGTTATCCTCTACACCTACATCATAAATACTTACTATGTTAGGATGAGATAAACTTGCAGCTGCCTGAGATTCTCTTCTAAATTTATTAATAAAATCTTCATCATGTATGAATTCAGATCTTAGTATCTTTACAGCAACAAACCTATTTAGTAATCTGCATTTAGCCTTATAGACTAAAGCCATTCCTCCACCGCCAACTTTTTCGAGGATTTCATATCTATTTCCTAATATTTTCCCAATCATGTTTTCACCTCTTTTCAACAAATCTAATAATCATAACTGTTGTATTATCAAAACCACCCATTTCATTTGCTACATCTGTAAGTAAACAACAAGCTTGTCGTATATCCTCACAACTATTTAATACTTCTTTTATTTTCTCATCGCTTACTAAGTTAGTTAGTCCATCAGTACATAATATTATTAGATCACCATCATTTAGATTTCTATTAATTATATCAACCTTTATTTCAGTATCAGTACCTAATGCTCTTGTAATAATATTCTTTTGGGGATGATGAATAGCTTCTTCATTGCTAATACTTCCATTTCTAACTAATTCAGCTACAAGAGAATGATCTTGGGTCAACTGATACAGTTCATGTTCGCTAAATAAATATGCTCTACTATCACCCATATGCCCAATAAATATCTCATTATAGTGAATAATCCCTAAGGTGATTGTAGTTCCCATACCTACACAACTTTGATTATCTTTAGCTTCCTTTAATATTCTATTATTAGCCTCTAATAATGTTGTATTTATAAACCTTGGAATATCCAGGTTACCTTGAATAATATTCTCTTTATCTCTGCAATAGCTTTCTTTAATTGTATCAATTGCTAAAGAACTGGCCACTTCACCTGCATTGTGACCTCCCATACCATCTGCGACTACAAATAAAGGTAGTTTGTCATCATCTGAGTAATAATATGAATCCTGATTTATATTTCTTACTTTACCCACATCTGAACACGCACATATAAACATCTTAACACCCCGCTTCACAAGATAATGTAGTTTAAGAGTATCCCCTTTCAATATAGTCTCTTCTTAATTGTCCACAAGCAGCATTTACGTCTGCACCCATTTCTCTCCTTATAGTAGTGTTTATTCCGTTTTTAAGTAAAATATCTTTAAATTTAAGTACTGATTTTTCATTAGATTTTGTATGACTAAATTCTTTTATAGTATTAAGAGGAATTAGGTTAACGTGGCACAACATACCTTTTAGCAATTTAACTATTTCTAATGCGTCCTTCTGATGATCATTTACATCCTTAATTAAGGTATACTCAAAGGTTACCCTTCTGTTTGTTTTAGCAATATAATAACTACATGCTTCCATTATCTCGCGTATACTGTATTTCTTAGCTATTGGCATAATCTTTTTTCTCTCCTCATCAAATGGAGAATGAAGAGAAATAGATAGGTTAATGGGTATTCCCTCATCTGCTAAGTCAAAAATTCTAGGTACAAGACCACATGTTGAAATTGTAATATGTCTATAGCCTAAATTTTGTCCATTCTTATCATGTATGATTTTGAAAAATTTCATTACATTATTATAGTTATCTAGTGGTTCTCCACTACCCATTAATACTACATTTGAAATACTAATATTCTGTTCTTTCTGTATCTGATAAAATTGTTCCAGTATCTCTCCTGGTAATAGATGACGTACTAAACCACTTTTGGTTGAAGCACAGAACTCACATCCCATTCTACATCCTACCTGAGTAGATAGACATACAGAAGTTCCGTGTTTATATTTCATCATCACACTTTCAATAACATTTCCATCATCTAGTACAAATAAGTATTTTATGGTATCATCCTGTTTAGAATCTAGTCTCTCCGCAATCTTAAGGTTACTGACTCTATAATTAGAGTTCAGCTTGTCCCTGAGCCCCTGAGGAAGTTCTGTAATATCATCTATAGAAGAAACCATCTTCTGATGCATCCATTTAAATGCTTGGGCTGCTCGATACTTTTTTTCTCCAAGTTTTAGAAATATTTCCTCTAATTCTTCTATTTCAAGCGATTTTAAATCAGTTTTGTCCAAATAATCCCTCCTACAAATATTGCAAGACATAATATATTATATCATAATAAATAAAAATTTAACTATAAACATCTATATTTTAATCATCTTTGCAATAAAAAAGCCATCAGTATTATTAATATTGGGATATAGTTCAATATATCCATTTGCAGCTGATTTACTCAATTCAACATTATCTATACAATCCTCAAAACTAACTAATCGAAAATCATTATTATATTCAATGAATTTTCTTATTAGATAAATATTTTCCTCTTTTTGAATTGTACATGTACTATAAACAAGCGTCCCACCTTTTTTAACATATTTACTGCCATTTAGTAATATTTCAAATTGTAATTTTGTAATTGCTGATAAATCGTCTTTTTCCTTTCTCCATTTAATATCTGGCTTTCTTCTTATTAATCCTAGGCCTGAACATGGGGCATCCACAAGACAACAGTCAACCTTATTCACTAAATTTTCATCTAAATCTAGGGCATTATACTTTTCTGTATCAATAATTTTAATTCCTAATCGATTTATATTGCTTTCAACTAGCTTAAGTTTATGTTCATGAATATCTCTAGCTATTATCTTACCTTTATTTTTCATTTTTTGAGCAATATGAGTTGTCTTTCCTCCTGGTGCACAACAAACATCCACTACAAAGTCACCTGGCTTTGGATCCATTATTTGAGCTACTAACATAGAGCTTTCATCTTGTATTTGGAATAGTCCATCTTTAAATTCATCTGTGTCTGTAATTCTAACAGGATTATATATAATTATACAGTCATATGCATAGCTGCCTTCACCTATAATAAATCCTTTACTTTCTAACCTATCCATTAAATCTTTTTTGGAAATTTTTAAGGTATTTACTCTTATGTTTAATTTAGGTCTTTCATTATTGGCAATACAAAGTTCTTCAGTAAAATCCATACCAAAGTCATTTAACCAACTCTCTACCATCCATCTAGGATGAGAATACTTTACTGATAAATATTCAACAGGGTTTTTATGTTTTTCAGGTAATTTTAATTCATTTATATCTTTTGAGATATTTCTCAGTATGGCATTAACGTAACTTATAGAACCTTTATGACCATATTTTTTTGCTAATTTCACTGATTCATTGACAGCAGCACTATTTGGTATTCTATCCATAAAGAGTATTTGATAGACCCCAACTCTCAAAATTTCTTTAATTATAGGTGCAATTTTTCTAAGCTTCACTTTAGAAAATTGCATTATAACCCAGTCTATTAAAAGTTTATTTTCCATAACTCCATAGACTATTTCTCTTATTAAGGACTCATCTAAACTACTCAAATCATTGTCAATATTTCTTGTTATAGATATATTAGAATATGCCTTCTCCTCATTAATTTCGTTTAAAATTTTGATTGCAACTTCTCTAGGGTTTTTTTTCATTATTTCACCTCATAATATAAGCAAATATTAAAATATTTGCCTCCATGCAAATCTTTTATGCAGTGGCTTAATCAAAAATAAGGGACTAGACAGCCCCTTAACCTCTTTTTTATTGCAGCAATTTAAAAGCTGTATTATTTAATATGAGTTCTATTAGATATTATTTAAGTTAATTTTTATTTTAATAGAACCCCTACTTCAAAATCATTCCCTCTTAAAAAATCTGATACTGACATACTTTTTTTGCCTGGAAACTGAATTTGTTTTATGGCTATACATTTATCTAAAGTATTTACATATATTCCTTCATTATTAACTTTAACTACCTTACCACTTTCTTCATCATTGAATTTATTTACAATATCTACTTCCAATATTTTTATATTATTCTCTTTATATGTTGTAAATGCTCCTGGCCATGGCTGTGTACCACGAACTAAGTTTTGAATATCGATGGCTTTTTCATTCCAGTTGATTTTTCCAAGGTCTTTAGACATCATAGGTGCATAAGTAGCTTTTTCATGATCTTGTGGAATTCTAATTATAGAACCTCTTTCTAAATCCGCAATAGTATCTATTAGAAGTTCTGCTCCTAATTTCATCAGCCTATCATGTAGCTCACCTGCTGTTTCCCCATCAAGTATATCAACCTCTCTTTTTAGTAGCATATCACCAGAGTCTAATCCCTTTTCCATTAACATAGTAGTCACACCTGTGGTCTTTTCACCATTTATTATTGCCCAATTGATTGGAGCTGCTCCTCTATACTTAGGAAGAAGTGAAGCGTGAACATTTATGCATCCAAACCTAGGAATATTTAATATGCTTTCTTTTAAAATTTGCCCATAGGCTACTACAACTATTACATCTGGATTCTCATTTTTAATTATTTCAACACTTTCGCTTGAATTAACATTATCAGGCTGATATATATTTAATCCAAGTTCAAGGGCTCTTTCTTTTACTGGTGTATATTGAACTTTCTTGCCTCTTCCTTTTGCCTTATCAGCTTGAGAAATTACAAGAGATACATGGTGTCCATTATTATATAGTGCTTCAAGTGTTGGCACAGAAAAATCTGGAGTACCCATAAATACAACTTTCATCCTAACACTCCTATTCCTCTTCAATACTTACTAGCTTATCAGTATACAATATTCCATTTAAATGATCTATTTCATGGCAAAGCGCTCTAGCTAAAAGGTCAGTTCCTTCAATTACATTCTTATTTCCACCTAAATCTAAATATTCTACTGTCACTTTTTCAGGTCTACACACCTTACCACTTTTTCCTGGTATGCTCAAGCAACCTTCTAAATCAATGTTTTCTCCTTCTTCTCGGACTATATAAGGATTTATTAGTATTATTGGCCCTTCACCTATATCAATTACCACTACTTTTTTAAGAACACCAACCTGTGGAGCTGCTAGGCCAACTCCTTCTTCCTTATACATTGTTTCAAGCATATCCTGTACTAAAATCTTAACTCTCTCATCAATTACATCTACCTCTCTAGATTTTTTCCTTAAAATCGGATCATCTTCATACCTTAACTGTCTTATGGCCATTTTATAACCTCCTAAATAATTGAAACTGGATTAAAATCAATGCTTACACTTATATTCTTAGCATTATTTTTTTCTATGTTATCCTTATTTACCCTATCTATTGCCTTAGTTATCAAAGTAATATTGCTTCTCTTTGCTTTAATAATAATTTGACGTCTATACTTATTCTTTATTCTATATATTGGAGCCTCCATGGGGCCTATAATGGTTTCCTTATGTTCTGCACTATCGATCTGTTTAAATACTTCAAGCCTAATATCTCTTGCTATTGAGCTAGCCACATTGTAAGTATCCTTCTCATTTTCTCCCGATATTATAATATTTATTATATCTCTAAATGGTGGATAGTTAAATTCTTTTCTTATAGATATCTCTTTATTATAAAAATTTACATAATCATGAGATTTAGCAGTCATTATGCTATAATGCTCAGGTTCATAAGTCTGAAGAATTACCTTTCCATCATATTCTCCTCTTCCTGCCCTACCTCCAACTTGTGTTAATAACTGAAATGTTCTCTCAGAAGCCTTAAAATCTGGTATATTTAGTGTGAGATCAGCCGCTATTATTCCTACTAAAGTCACATTAGGGAAATCTAAGCCCTTTGTTATCATTTGAGTTCCAATAAGGATATCAATATCTCCCTTTTTCATTTTTTCAAATATTTTTTCATGACTTCCTTTTGCTGTAGTAGTATCCAAATCCATTCTAGAAACTCTTGCGTTAGGGAATAATCTCTTAATCTCTTCTTCTACTCTTTGTGTACCTGTACCAAAATACTTAATATATTTACTACCACAACTAGGACATATTGTTGGTGGTTTTAAGGCAAAGCCACAATAGTGACATTTTAGAGTATTTTGTGACATATGGTAGGTTAAAGAAATATCACATTCTTTACATTTTACAACATAGCCACATTTTCTACAAGAAATAAAAGTTGAAAATCCCCTTCTGTTCAAGAACAATATGGTTTGTTTATTAGCCCTAAGGTTTTCTAAGATAGAACTATATAGAGAATTGCTAAACATTGATTTGTTTCCATTATCAAGTTCTTTTTTCATATCTATAACTTCAATCTTAGGCATCTCTTTATTATTTACTCTGTTAGGTAATTCAATTAGTTTGTACTCACCTTGTTTAGCTTTATAATAGCTTTCAATAGATGGTGTTGCAGAGCCAAGAACTAAAGTAGCACCTTCAATTTCGCATCTTTTTTCTGCTACTTCTATTGCATTATATTTAGGATTCATACTTGATTTGTAGCTTGCCTCATGCTCCTCATCAATAATAATAAATGCCAGCTTATCAAAGGGAGCAAAGATTGCAGACCTAGCTCCTACAACTATTTGCACTTCTCCTTCTTTTATCTTTCTCCATTCATCGTATCTTTCACCATTTGACAATCTACTATGCAACACAGCCACATTGTTTCTAAATCTTCCTGCAAATCTTTCTACAGTTTGAGGGGTAAGTGATATTTCTGGAACTAATACAATTGCTTGTTTTCCTGACTCAAGGATTCTTTCAATTAAATTAAGATAGACTTCAGTTTTTCCACTTCCAGTTACTCCGTGTAGTAAGTACTTATTATACCCATTTTCAAGATAGTCTCTATATATCTTATCAATACAATCTTCTTGTTCTTTTGTCAGTTTTATTTTTTTATATGGATTGATCTCTTTTGTTATGGCATCCCTTTTGATTTCGACATCAACAATAGTTATAAAGCCTTTCTCTTCTAAAGCTTTCAATGAACTAAGACTACAGCTAGTCTCCACCATTATGTCTTTTAAGCTTATAGACTCAATATTCTTTAAATATTTTACGATTTCAATCTGCTTTATTGCATTTTTAGATAATGTATTGATTACTTCTTCTGTATCATTAGTAGAAAATACTCTTTTAACAAACCTCTCATATTTTTTATTTACTTCAGAGTTTATTTTTCTAGTAACTTGTATTATTTCATTCTTGGCAAGTGTATTTATGCTTGGATTGATATTTATTATTCCAGTTGCTTCTCTAATCTTTTGGAGTTCAGTTTCTCCATGCTTTTTTAAAAACTCTATTATTTTTAATTGATTCTTAGACTTGAGTTTTTCATAAACAGCCTCTTCATTATTCACTAACTTTATAATCTCAACCACCTTATTAATTGTACCTGATGGCATCATAGATTTTAGAATATCAGAATATTGAGCTAAATACCTATCTTTCATCCAAAAGCTTAGCTCAATGAGGTTTTTTGATAAAATAGGATCATCATTAAATATGTCTTTAATAGGCTTTATTCTACTTTTAGGTATCTCTGTATTATTGATAACATTTACTATTACTCCCTCAACAAGTTTATTGCCTTTTCCAAAAGGAACTAAAACCTTTTTCCCAACTTCTATATGTTTTTTATATTCTTCGGGTACAACATAAGTATAGAATCTATCAGTACTGGCGCTAGTATTATCTACGACTACTTCAACAAAATCTTTATCAGTCATAAAACCCAACCTTTCAAATAAATACATAAAGTATTTTAAAAGCTAGATATTTACATGATAAAGATTTACCTCTACCATATCAAATATCTAGCTCTAGTTAACAATTCAGCATTTCGATAACTTTATCAATAATAACCTTTGCTACATCTTCTTTTTTCATCATTGGATAGTCGGCTTTGGCTCCATTTTTATCAATAATTGTTACAATATTATTGTCGCTTTTAAATCCTGCATTCTCTGTTAAGACGTTATTAGCTACAATAAAATCTAGATTCTTTTTATCAATCTTTTTTAATGCATTATCAATAATATTTTCTGTCTCTGCAGCAAAACCTACTATTATTTGATTCTTTTTGATTTTTCCAAAATGTGCTGCAATATCTGGATTTTTAATAAATTTAAATTCTATTTCATCTTTCTCTTTTTTTATCTTATGTCCACTAACTGTAACTGGTCTATAGTCAAGCGGAGCTGCTGCCTTAATAAGTACCTGACAGTCATCAAAATGTTTCTCAATTGCATTAAGCATTTCTCGAGTTGTATTTACTTTAATAAGCTTAACTCCTATTGGTGGCTCTAGATTCACTGGACCAGTTATTAGAATAACCTCTGCACCTCTTTGCTGCGCCACTTTAGCTAAAGCAAACCCCATTTTCCCACTAGAATAGTTAGTCATATATCTTACTGGGTCAAGAGGTTCAATTGTAGGACCAGCAGTAATAATAAACTTTTTTCCCTTAAGCTGATTATTGGCAAATAGGTTTGTCAGGTAGTCAATTATATCAATAGGTTCTGCCATCTTACCCTCTCCAATATCTCCACAGGCTAATCTACCGGAACCAGGATTAATAAATTCATAACCAAGGCTTTTTAGTTTATTCATATTTTCTTTAAAAATAACATTATTATACATGTTTGTATTCATAGCAGGTGCAAAAACCACTTTTGCTCTAGTAGCCATTATCGTAGTACTAAGCATATCGTCTGCAATACCATTGGCTACCTTACCAATAATATTAGCTGTGGCAGGTGCTATTATAAACAAATCTGCCTTCTTTGCTAAAGAAATATGTTGTATATCCCATTGTTTCGGTTCATTAAACATATCTACTGTAACTGGATTTTGAGATATTGATTGAAAAGTTAAAGGTGTTACAAACTCAGTTGCAGATTTAGTCATTATGACGTCTACATTTGCGTTTAACTTTTTTAATCTGCTAACTACATCTACCGCCTTATATACAGCAATACCTCCTGTAACTCCCATTACTATGTTTTTTCCACTGAACATTTAGACACCTCACAGGATAATTATTTATTTGCTTGTGGTCTTGTATAGGTAACCTTATTTTCTGATACTTCCTGTACTGCAATAGATACTGGTTTGTTAGATTTTGGTTCTACTAGAGGCTCTGCCCCATCCACAATTTGTCTAGCTCTTTTAGAAACTAATAATACTAAGGTATATCTACTATCTACATTTTTCAATAAGTCATTAATTGAAGGGTATAACATAAAAAAACCTCCTAAATCTTATTAATAATGTCTAACTGTCTGCTAACTTTACATCTTTCAGCATCAATAATAGCTTCTATTTTTTTTACTGCTGTTTCAATTTCATCATTGAGTACCACATAGTCATACTTAAGAACATGTTCAACTTCTTCATAAGCAGCTTCTAATCTCTTTGAAATTGCTTCTTCTGTCTCTGTTCCTCTGTTAATAATCCTCTTCTTTAATTCTTCCATTGAAGGTGGCATTATGAAAATAAAGACCCCATCTGGATATATTTCTTTTACTTTAAGTGCTCCTTGTATATCAATCTCAAGCAAAACATCCTGTCCATTTTCAATTTTATCAAGGACATACTTTTTAGGAGTACCATAATAATTACCATGTACATATGCATATTCAAGAAATTCTTCTCTTTTTACCATATCTTCGAATTCTTCTTTACTAATGAAAAAGTAACTTATTTTATCAATTTCACCTGCTCTCGCCTTTCTTGTTGTAGCAGAAACTGATAAGCTAATTCTGTCATTATCAGCCAATAGGCGTTTGCATACAGTCCCTTTGCCTACACCAGATGGACCCGAAATTACAATAAGCAACCCATTTCCCATGTAGCTCTCCTCTTTTCGTAATATAATTATTCTATTTCATTGGTATCTTTATTATTTAATCTATGTGCAACTGTTTCTGGCTGTACTGCAGATAAAATAATATGATCACTATCTGTAATAACTACAGCTCTTGTCCTTCTACCGTAAGTAGCATCAATAAGCATTCCTCTATCCCTTGCTTCTTGTATTATTCTTTTAATTGGTGCCGATTCAGGACTTACTACAGCTATAATCCTATTTGCAGACACTATATTACCAAAACCTATGTTAATCAGCTTAATACTCATGCTCATCCTCCTCAAATAAAAAATAAATTACTCAATGTTTTGGATTTGTTCTCTAATCTTTTCCATTTCACTTTTTAGCTCAACAACATAATTAGTGACCAAAATATCTCCAACTTTTGAACCAATTGTATTTACTTCTCTGTTCATCTCTTGAACTAAAAAGTCTAACTTTCTACCTATAGAATCATCTCCTGAGTCCAAGGTATCAATAAATTGATTTATATGACTATATAGTCTGACTATTTCTTCGTCAATACTGCATTTATCAGCATAAAAAGCTACTTCGTTAGCTAGTTTGCTTTCATCAATTTCATATTTCTCATCTAACAGCTCTTTAATTCTATTCCAAAGCTTTTCCTTATATTCTATTACTACTAAAGGTGCTCTGTTTTCAATTTGATTAACTATGTCACGTATATTAAGGAGTTTTGCTTTAATATTTTTAGAAAGCTCAAGACCTTCCTCAACTCTCATAGAAATCAAGTTTGTTAAAGCCATGTCTACTGCCTTACTTAGACATAGCCATATTTCATCTTCATCTTCTTCCTTTTTCTTTGTTTTTAGTATGTCTGGAAATCTAGCAAATAGCTCTACAGAAATATCTCTTTTTAATCCGATCTCATCACATAGTAAATCTATAGCACTTTTATAAGACCTAGCTAAAGGTAAGTCAACATTTACCTCAATATCTCCTTCTCCGACATATTCTAGGTTAATATAAGTCTCCACTCTTCCTCTACTAATTACATTTCGAATTTTCTTCTTTACATTTTCTTCAAGATATGAAATATGTTTGGGCATTTTCACTAAAGTATCATTATACCTATGATTTACAGATCTAATCTCTACAGTGAAATTCCTTAATCCATCATTCATTTCTCCTCTACCAAATCCTGTCATACTCTTTACCAAGCTACTCATCCTTCCCAACTATTATAATCAATTTTACCATAAAATACACTAGTGTCAATGTCATGAAGCCAGTAATATCAATATATAGTTTAATTCTATCCATATATTACTTTTGAATACTTTATAAATTATCTAGAAAATATAAAATCAAGCACCTTATGCTAATAATATTAACATAAAGAAAATTCTTATTGAACTCCATTGGTAAAAAAACTCTTTGGATAGTTCTAAAGTATAACTTTCTTATTCGTTATAAATTATTTGACTCTATATCTGTCAATCCTTCATGGTATTACGAAATCTTAATAATTAAATTTTGAATAAAGTCTTTTATTATCGTTTTAGTTATTTTTATAATGTTTTATGATATTAATCATTTATTTAAAATATTTTCAGCTTTCTAGAATTTTATTGTAAAATACAAATAAGGAAGTTCATTAAATAAAATTAAATAGAACTTTCCCATTGGTTTTAAAAAATGTTATACTTTATTAAAACTTATTTGGAGGAATAACTTATGTCTTTTGACGGAATAGTAATGAGTTCATTAGTATATGAGCTAGCTAACTTGCTAGTAAACGGGAGGATAGAGAAAGTACATCAGCCTGAGAATGATGAAATAATCTTAAACATACGAAAAGATAGCAAAAATTACAAACTGCTTATCTCTGCAAGTAGCAGTAACCCTAGGATTTATGTTACAAATAATACAAAAGCAAATCCAAACACTCCACCTATGTTTTGCATGCTTCTTAGAAAACATATTCAAAGTGGAAAAATATTAGACATTTATCAATATTCTTTAGATAGAGTCCTTTGCATAGATATACAAAGTCTAGATGAGCTTGGAGTACTGTCTACTAAAACTTTAATTATAGAAATTATGGGAAAACACAGTAATATTATTTTAATCGACAAAAATTCAAATAAAATCATTGATTCTGTAAAACGTGTCCCTATATCTGTAAGTAGTGTTAGACAAATTTTACCTGGCCTTGAGTACAATACCCCCCCTTCTCAGGATAAAATGTATCCTATTCATCTATCTAGGGAGAATTTTATTGATTTTATATATAGGTGCGAAAAAGGAAAACCTGTATATAAAGCATTATATGGAAATATTATTGGTCTAAGCCCTTTATTAGCAAGAGAAATATGCTTCAGAGCTAACTTAGAAGTAGATTTAATAGTAGGAGAATTAGATAATACAAAAATTGAGAGTCTTTATATCTCTTTTGAAAAATTTTATGAAAATATAATTAAAAAAGTATATTCACCAACGGTAATACTGGATGAGAATGAAAGTGAAATTATAGGCTTCTCAACCATAGATATACTACAATATGGTAAGCTTCCAAAAAAACATTACTCTTCTATAAATGAATTGTTAGAGGATTTCTATATTACAAGAGATAAAATAGACAGAATTAAACATAAGTCCATTGACTTGAGAAAATCCGTTTCCGTAAAGCTTGATAGAGCTCTTAATAAATTTGCGAAACAAAAAGAAGAGCTCTTGGAAGCAGAAGAAAGAGAAATATTTAAGATATATGGTGATTTGTTGACTGCAAATCTTCATAAGATTGAAAAAAAACAAACTTCAGTTGTTTTGGAAAACTTTTATAGTGAGAACTTAGATAAGATTAAAATAGCGTTAGATCCTAGGTTATCACCTATTCAAAATGCTCAAAGATATTATAAAAAATATAATAAACTAAAAAACGCATATCATCTTGTTAGTGAACAAATCATAAAAACACAAGAAGAAATAGATTATTTAGAAAATATACTAATTAGCCTTGAAAACTGCACAGAACTTAGCGAATTAGAGGAAATAAGAGAAGAGCTGATTAGTGAAGGCTATATAAAAAAATCTTCATCAAAAATAAAAAAGAAAGAAAAAGAAATATCCTCCATTCCACTTCATTTTATTTCTTCGGATGGATATGATATTTTTGTTGGAAAAAATAATAAGCAGAATGATTATCTTACCTTGAAACTTTCTAATAAAGATGATATATGGATGCATACTAAAAATATACCTGGCTCTCATGTAATTATTAAAAATAAGAATAATCAGATTCCCGAAACCACCATATTAGAGGCAGCAATACTCGCAGCCTACTATAGTAAGGCTAGGTTATCTAGTAATGTGCCAGTAGATTATACCGAAAGAAAAAATGTCAAGAAACCTAATGGCGCCAAGCCAGGTATGGTTATATATGATTATTATAATACGGTCTATGTAACGCCTGAGAAAACTTTAATAAATAATTTTGTCAAATCAAAATAATAACCAAAACTAGACTCCAGCATAAAGTAGTGCTGGAGTTTATTGTTTCTCTATAAAACCTTTCTTATAACGAATAAGAAAGGTCTACTTTGCAGTCCTTATAATCAAGAACTCGTTATAACCTCAATGAGTTTTAAGCAGACTGCCGAAATCTTTGATTTCGTGCAAGTCGCTTATGCAAATGCTCAATAAAAGTTTCCTTAGTTTATAACGTTTCGATAGAAACTTTTACTTCAATGTATTTATCAATACTTGGTTTAGACCATCAGTTTCATGAAAGTTTACGCTAATAACCTCATTTCGTGAAGTAGGAACATTTTTTCCCACAAAATCTGCCCTTATAGGAAGTTCTCTATGCCCTCTATCAATTAATATGGCTAATTGAATTTTCTGTGGTCTACCTTTGTCAATCAAGGCATCAAGTGCTGCCCTTACAGTTCTGCCCGTAAATAAAACATCATCAACTAAAACAACTATCTTATTAGTTATATCACAGCTAAATTCTTCTGACTTTACTATTGGCACTTGATCTATTTCTGTCAAATCATCTCTATACAGCGTAATATCTAAGATTTGAACAGGTACATCCTTATTTTCAATCTGCTTAATTTTCTCTGCAATCTTATTAGCAAATGGTACTCCTCTGGTCTTTATACCTACTAGTATTAAATCATCTACAATTTTATTTTTTTCAAGTATTTCGTGAGCTATTCTAGTAATAGCCCTATTTATTGCATTTTCATCCATGATAATGGCTTTTGTATTCATCCTAATTCCTCCTATATTATTTCTTAAAACTTTTATTAATATAAAAATTAAAGAAACTTATTAACTATAATAGTTAAATTTAAAAATACTTAGTATATTTTGAATATTGCTTTTCTTGAACTATTTATCCCTTAACATATTTAATATTTTAGTAAAGTGTTCGGGCAGTGAAGAGTCAAACTCCAAGTACTCACCAGTTCTAGGATGGATAAAGCCTAAAGTTTTAGCATGTAGAAGTTGTCCATTAGTATTAAATCTTTGATTTTTACCTCCATAAACAGGATCGCCAGTTACTGCATGATTGATAAAAGACATATGTACCCTTATTTGATGTGTTCTACCTGTTTCAAGCTTTGCCTCAATTAATGTATATTGGCCAAATCTTTCTAAAACCCTAAAATGAGTTACTGCCTCTCTACTGTTTACATCTGTTACTGTCATCTTTTTTCTATCTATTGGATGCCTTCCTATTGGCGCATCAATTGTTCCCATGTCCTCTTTAATGTTACCATCTACAAGTGCATTATATATTCTATTTATGGTATGAGCCTTTAACTGCTTTGATAATTCCTCATGGGCAAAATTATTTTTTGCGACCATTAGCAATCCTGAAGTATCTTTATCTATTCTGTGTACAATGCCTGGTCTAATTATGCCATTAATACTAGATAAATTACCTAAATGATACAATAATGCATTTACTAGTGTACCATTATAATTACCAGGGGCAGGATGTACTACCATGCCTTGAGGTTTATTAACTATTGCTATATCTTTGTCTTCGTAGACTATATCTATAGGTATATTTTCTGGCTCTATTTCTAACTCTTTAGGCTCAGGAAGATAGACTTGTATATGGTCCCCTTCTAATACTATATACCTTGCTTTCACTACTTTATTGTTAACTTTAACTAGTCCTTCTTTTATAAGCTTTTGAATATATGATCTAGAAATATCATCAAGTTCATGAGCTAAATATAAATCTAATCTTTCATTATCATCTTCATCAACAAAAATTTCTAATAGTTCCATAATAACACTCTTTCTAAAATTCATATTTGTTAAAAATCACTAAATAACATATAAATATTGTAGCTATAACAATTGAACTGTCTGCTATATTAAATACAGGAAAGTCATAAAGTCCCCAAAAATTTACATCAATAAAATCAACTACATAGCCTAGTCTAATTCTATCAATAAGGTTACCTATGGCTCCTCCAATTACCATAGATAAAGCTATTTTCATAATTGTAGTTAAATTAGTATTTGTTTTTATGTAAATAATAATCCCTATCACTACTACAGTTGTCATCACAATAAAAAAAATCTTTTTATTTTGTAGTATGCCAAAGGCTGCTCCAAAATTTTCAACATAATTGAACTGCAAAAAATTCTCGATAATTACTATTGGAGCATTACCTTTAAGTGATGTTATTGCATAAAACTTAGTAACTTGATCTAATAGTACTACTACTAAACTTATAATTGCGTATAGCATTTACAACCTCCTCAAAATGATATACTACTATTTTAAATTATAAGACTTCTTTTGACAACATTTAGCCAAAAAATAAGGCTAGAATGGTATCCAGCCTCTTAATCAAAATCTTCTTTCCTAATATCATCATACTGTTCTCTATAATATTCTTCTGATATTCCCTCAACTTCCTCTACCAAACCTCGCTCTACATCGTCAAATACTCCCTGATTATCACCTGTTGAAAATGAAGGATCTCCTGAGACATCATTAAATCTTAATACAGACTGTAAGCTATCCTCCCCGTCAAAGCCTACATTATCCTCATCTGAAATGCCAGTATTTGATCTTCCATAAGGGTATTTTATTCTTTCTTCCTCTTGGGGTCGAAATCTAATTTTTTTATCCATAGGAATTTCTTCCTTAGTACATTCTATACAAAGGCTAGTATATGGAATTACTTCTAATCTATCTTCCTCTATATTTTTTCCACAAACTCTGCATACTCCATAGGAACCATTGTCAATTCTCTCTAGTGCAGCATCTATTTCATCTACAACGCTAGATTGACTACTTTTTAAACTCATATTTTGTGACATCATAAAAGTTTCTGTTCCCAAGTCAGCAGGATGATTATCATAGCTAGACAACTCCTCAAAATGCTCTCGCAACTCCTCATTGGGTTCATTTTTATTCATTAGTTCTAGTGTATTAAGTAAATCTTCTTTCTCATTCATTAGCAAATTCTGAAAATACCTTAGCTTTTGTTTCTCCATTTCCTCCTCCTACAATCTTTCTTGTACGATTCTTACTATCTCAGCGATAAAGTCACCTATTAAGGGAATATTCCATGATATAATTCTGTTCAAAAAATATATTGCCAATGCACCTAGTATGGTAAACCCTATTGCCATACCGAATCCTCTAGCTAGTCCCCCTAGAAAATTAACATATAATAATCTTTTTTTATTATTAACAAAATCTACATACTCATGAAGTTTTGCTTTTTCTAGATTATTTGCTAGTTCTTCTAATCTTTTCTCTATTTCGTTATTTTTGCTCACAATTAATCCCCCTTATAATAATCTTCCCAAAAGATCATAATTATAATCATATATATTATGTATCATATATGCCTGATTACATTATATTACATTTATTTGAAATGTAATAGGCTTTATCTATTTAAGTGTTTCTTAAACTGATAAAGCCCAATTCGCATTATCTAATTCTAGGTAAAAAAAGCTAATAAGATATAGAAAAACAGTAAATTGTTTTTTTTAAATTTTGCTCCCCAGATTTGTACTAGTAATATGAAAAAAAACAATAAATAGTCTGCATTCTCTACATTTTTATTAAGATACACTATATCACCTCAATATTCCATTATTAGTGCACTATCAAAAGCATACTTCATTCTTGTTATATAGTATGAAATATTGAAGTTTCCTGTGCTAAGTAACTAATTAGCTATTTAGCTTAGATATACAATCTTTTATTGACTCTATATCTAATAACACTGTTTTCATTTCTTCTATATCCAAGGATTGTTTTCCATCAGACAAAGCTTCACTTGGGTTAGGATGTGTTTCAATCATAACACCATCTGCTCCAATAGCTACTGCTGCTCTAGTTGCTGGTCTAATAAGCTCTTTTCTACCTGTACCATGGCTTGGATCAATGATAATAGGTAAATTAGCTAGCTCTTTTATTATTGGGACTACTGTTAAATCAAGGGTATTCCTTGTATATTTTTCAAAGGTTCTTATCCCTCTTTCACAAAGAATAATATTTTCATTACCTTCTGATGCGATATATTCAGCAGCCATTAACCACTCTTCTATTGTTGATGCCATTCCTCTTTTTAAAAGTACAGGTTTATCTAGCTTACCTGCTTCCTTTAGTAATGTATAATTTTGCATGTTCCTTGATCCTATCTGAATAATATCGACATAGTCATATGAAGCATCTAAATCCCTTGGATCCATAATTTCCGATACTATTTTCATTTTATACCTTTGTCCAGCATTCTTTAGTAATCTTAAACCCTCAAATCCCAATCCTTGAAATGTATATGGTGAAGTTCTAGGCTTAAATGCACCTCCTCTAAGTATTCTTATACCCATGTCACTTAAAGCTTTGGCAGAAGTTTCTATCTGCTCTTCACCTTCCACTGCGCAAGGCCCTGATATCACTGTAAACTCATTGCCACCTATTGTAATTCCATTACCTAAATCAATTATTTTTTTATTTTCTCTGTTGTTTTTAATAGTAAAAATATTCATTTATAATCCTCCATAAAGCACAAAATAATTACTGTTTTCAATTTTAGTTTAAACATATAAACATAGAATATGAATTCTTATTTTTCTTAGTTTCATACTTTATTATATAACCACATTTTAATGTGTCAAGAAAAAAAGGATATGCAATATAAACACATATCCCTTACTCTTCACTATTATCTATTCCTAAATCCTTATAATAGTCATCTAATGATTCTAGTTGTGATTGAAGCAATGTTTTAAATCTAGTCTTAAACACCAACATATCTTTCCGTAGTGTCTCATATTCTTCTCTAACCTTAAGTGCTTCATTTTTAGCTTCTTCAATAATCTTTTTTGAATTATCTTCAGCCTCTTTAATAATCAACTCTGCACTCTTTTTCGCACTAATCTTAACTTCTTCAGCAGTGCTTTGTGCTACAACTAATGTATTTTGAAGAGTTTCTTCTATTTTATTATAATGCTTAATTTGGTCATTAAGCATGGAAATTTTATCTTTAAGTTCAATGTTTTCTTTATATATTTTTTCATAATCAATCATAATTTCATCTAAAAAAGCATCCACATCTGTTTCCTTATATCCTCTTACTCCTCTTTTAAACTCCTTATTTTGAATGTCAAGTGGTGTAAGCATATTGCTATGTCATCCCCTTTACTTAATTATTTTTACAACGACTTTATATCTATCTTTCCTTGTCTTTCCCAAAATCATACTAACTTTTGTTCTTCCAAAACCACGTATTGATATCATGTCATTTTCATGTACTTCTTTAGAAATTAAATCTATAGTCTGCCAATTAACCTTAACATAACCATTTTTAATGAGTGAAGAACTTTTTTCTCTAGAAAGATTGCAAATAGCGCTTACAAATACGTCCAGCCTAAAAGAAGATAGGGTTAAGCTTTTTTCAATAAAATCATCCTGCGCCTCTTCCAATTCAAATGATTCTACTTCAGTTATTACTACTGGTTCCCTGTTGATCATATCCAAATTGAATTTTATGTAATCTGCGATTTCCTTAAAAGTAATTATATTTCCATAATCTTTATGGATTAATATATCACCAATTTTTTCTCTCTTTATACCTAAACTCATTATGGCGCCCAAATAATCTCTATGAGTTAATTCTCTGAACTTAAAGCTTCCATCAATTCTCAATGCCTGTATTGGTGATAAAACATCGCTCCTATCCATATAAGACGGAAATATTATTATAGACTTTCTTTCAGAGTTTTCTAGTCCTCCATCTTCAAAAAATGAAACTTCCTGAAACCTATTAATAAATGAATAACATAGCTTTCTTTGATATGGATCTAGAAAATCAGTAAATTCTATAGAATATTTTCCAACTACTCTTTCAAGTTTATCTAAAACTCTGCGCATAGTTAAGTGTTGATTTTTATCTTTAATATGTTCTATTAATGCGTTTTTATCCATTGTCATATCTATCCTAAAAAATTATATTAATAATTCTAGACAGAAAAGATAGGAATAGTATAGCCAAAAGAGGCGAAAAATCTATCATTCCTGTATCAACTTTCAGTCTTCTCAAAATTTCCCTAAATGGTGATAAAACTGGTTCAGTAACTTGAAAGATAAAAGAGGTTATAGCATTATTTGTATCTATTACAATAAATGATAATATAGCTCTAATGAAAATAAGAGTTTCAACTATATAAATTAGCCTTTCTAATGCCATCTTTAAAACGCCCAAGCTTTTCACCTCTTAATTATTTTTGCCAAGGAAATATTCCTTTGTTTTTTAATTCTTCCTTTAATCTTGAATCTATTTCTACATTACTTGGAGCTAAAATGAATATATCTTTAGAAACTTTTTGAATATTACCATCTAATGCATAAATTGAACCATTTAAAAAATCAAAAATTTGCTTCTTTGGTTCTGTTTCCATTTCTTCTAAGTTTATGACTACAATTTTCCTGTTTTTTAAATCTTCGACCATTTTAGGAGCTTCTTCATATTTTATGGGCTCATAAACTACTAGCTTAACAGTATTATTAGTATGAATATTTAAAATCTTATTCTGTCTATACATATTTTTTTGTAAATCTAATTCAATTTCATTATTAGTTTCAACTATTTCATCATCTGGTTCTTCCATATCATCAATCCCTATTATATATTTAACCTTATTCATAAACTTGTTTGCAATGTCTCCCATTTATTAATCCTCCTTATATGTTCTTTTTCCAAAAATACCAGTTCCTATACGTATCATATTTGCACCTTCTTCTAATGCAACTTCAAAGTCATTTGTCATTCCCATAGATAGATATTTCATATCTACATTAGAAAATTTAAATTCCTTAATATCCTCAAACATATTCTTTAAATCTCTAAAAACAAATCTCACTTCTTCAGGATTTTCTACATATGGTGCTATTGTCATTAAGCCCTTTACTCTTATTCGATTAAAGTCTTTTATAGTTTCAATAAAAGGGATAACTTCTTCTTTTCTTAAGCCAAATTTAGAGTCTTCCTCAGCTATATTTACCTGAACTAATGTATCTACACATATATCATGTTCTTCAGCTCTTTTTTGGATTTCTTTAGCTAAACTAACTCTATCTAATGAATGTATCAAATGAACCTTATCAATAATATACTTTACTTTGTTACTTTGTAGGTGCCCTATCATATGCCATTTTGTGTTTGGAACTATTTTCTCATATTTGCATTGAATTTCCTGAACTTTATTTTCTCCAATATCTGAAATTCCATAGGAAATAGCCTCGTTAATTCTGTCAACATCTACTGTTTTAGTTACAGCTACTATTGTAATATCATCCAAGCTTAAGCCTTTTTTAGATATGATACTGTTTACTCTTTCATAAATTTTATCAATGTTATTTTTAATATAAATCGA
Source organism: Proteiniborus sp. DW1 (assembly GCF_900095305.1). Classification (NCBI taxonomy): domain Bacteria; kingdom Bacillati; phylum Bacillota; class Clostridia; order Eubacteriales; genus Proteiniborus; species Proteiniborus sp. DW1. Next base: position 42,146 of record NZ_FMDO01000038.1, read on the forward strand.
TAATCCCTCCCTATGTTAATCAATTATAAGTCCTTCTTTAATCTTACTTCCATTAACAAATACTTCATCATACATTTGCATAGTATTAAATTTCTGAACTTCACCATTTATTTCAAGCTCTATTACACTATTAAGCCCAGCCCCTTTACTTACAATAGTATGCTCATTATGGCTAGCTAATATTTTTATTGGTCTAAATTTAACTATTCCGCTTATATCTTTAATATAAACACCCTTTATTCCATCTTTTTCTATTATGGACTTACTTGGAATTATCAGTCCCTCATATGTGTTTTTAACTATATGGATATCTAAGTATCTTTCATTGTAATATTCGTGGAAATATTCCGTTAGTTTTAAGATAATAAAGCATTTGTCATTTTCTTTAACAAGTCTTACTACTCTAGATATTATTTTTCTTTCATCATCATTGATTTTTATGTATATTGTCTTACCTTCTTCAAGCTTGTCCATTCCCTTAGAATCAACTTCCGTCATTATATACCATGTGAAATTATCTATTATCTTATAAACAGGCTCTCCAAAATTAACTATATTCTTTTCTGTCAAGTCTGTTTTGTTTACATCTATAAGTCTATAATCACTAGATTCATAATCATTGATTTTGCTTATTGTAAAAATATCCTCTAAACCATCTAGCTGGTAGCTTATTATTCCAGATTTTGGAGCGTAGCTTACATGTTTAGAACTTTCCATATTTTTGATAATTTCATTCTTTCGTTCTAGGAGATTATCTAAGCTATTAGACATGAGACTATTTTGCCCTGCAACTAGCTGTTGCTTGTCAATAGTCATTAGTAAGGTATCCCTGTGTATAAGAGCATCGCTATAATTTCCACTTAATATACTATTTTGAAGTTCATCAATTATTGAAGCAATATTATCATGTATTTTATTTTTATCTTCATTAAGTATTTCCTTATTATCTGATGATTTTTTTAATATCTCTATCTGTCTATTTATCTCTTCTAACTCATTTGAATATGTACTCCCCTCTGCTCTGTTAATTCTAGCAACTTGAACTCCCTTAGCCACCTTTTCACCTTCTTGCTTTAGCAAAGATACAGTACCTTGAGTTTCTGACTTATATACAAACTCATCTTTAATAACTATTCCTTTAGAAGAAACAATATCTTCTATAACTCCAGCCTCAGCAATAACAGTCTTATGAATTCCTATGGAAAATACAGGTATCATTCTAGAAAAAATATAGGATACTACAATTATTATTAAAGTAATTCTAAATCTTTTACGCTTAATTCTTTTTTTTTTCGTTCCTCTTGAGACATTAGACCACCTCTTGCCTATTATAATTCTTCATACAATTCTATTTTCCTTCAAACTAAAACGAAAAAATTCAGAAATTCTAAATTATGAAGCATTTATTTGAAAAAGCATCCATATTTACTTACTACTTTTATTTTTTTGATTTTATCTAATTCAAAGCTTTTTACCTCATCTTTATGGGTCACTAATAATAGCTCTCTATTTTTAGTTTTTGCTCCAATTACTATTCCATCTACTTTATCGTTATTATATAAAGTTACCCTTATCTCATCTCCTGATTTTAATTTGACTCCACTTAAGGAGAAAAACTTCATGTCTGTTTCATCAATATGATCCTGGGTCACAGATTTTTTGCCTAAAACTATTATATTATCACTTAAATAGAGTTTTTCTTTAACAACTACTAAAATATATCCAATTATGCTCACTAAAAAAAGCATTATCAAAACCAATATAATTTCAGATAAGAACATAATATACCTACTTTCTATTAGCTTTATATAAAAAGTATATCATAAATTCAAGAACTATAAAACATATAGAAACAACTAATATTAAATCTCTATTTTACTACTGATACATAAAATTAAAGAAAATATTCACTTAGCTTTTTGATATTTTTATGATATAATATTACTTATATTATTAACAAAATATCCTATGAGCTTATTTTATGAATGCTTTACTTATGATATTATCGGGATGTAGCGCAGCATGGTAGCGCACAAGTCTGGGGGACTTGGGGTCGCAGGTTCAAGTCCTGTCATCCCGACCAGTTTATAGTTTTATATAGTCAACTAACGTTGTAAATTAGCCATTCATATTATAAGTATTTTGATTAAAAGCTGTATTTTTTAATTGGATGCATAAGCAGCTTACATATTTAATGACAAAGGTGGCTTAACAGCCACCTTATTTCATTTTAGATTTCATCTTTACAAAATATTTTAGAAACCTACTCTTATTAGTGAAAAAATTTATGCTATATAACAATTTATCATAGATTTAGTTTTATTTATCCCTCAATATTTTCTTGAGATACTCCTCCACATTTTCAATATCTAAGTTTAATCCAACTTTTCATTCCTCACATTCTTTTTAAAGGATACTTCTGATAAATGATAGAGAATTTAATCTTATTATTTTATTAATTTTGCTCATAAGTTATAACCCCTAAACTTCTATACTTCTTCTATACCTTTCATTATATATTTTCGTAACATCTTATTGAAAGTTTCATACTATATATTACACCCATTAGGAGCTCCCTTAAAAAACAATTAAAAATTAACTAGTAGGAGGTAGTAATACTATGTCAAATCAAGGAATATTTGGTTCGAATGATACTCTACTATTTTTCTTTATATTATTAGTGCTAATATTCTGTAGCTGTGGATTTTTCTTTTAGTTCTAAACAGTCGAGGTTTTACCCTGACTTGTTTATTTTGATCACAAAATCTAAGTTTAGTAATTAATCATCCATCTATTAAAAAAACACCTGACTTATTATATTCAACTCTTCTACAAATTGTTTTATTTAACTGCCTGTATTTTTGGATATTATGCTCAGGATTTTGCTTTAGGCTTCCTTCAAATTCCATGTCAGCATGAACACCCTTGCCCTCAGCTAACGGTTCCTATCATCAAGCTCGCACTGGACTTTCACCACCAAGTTGTTGAACATGCCGAGTGCATACACAAAAATGGGAAGGTGCCCCTTCCCATTTTATATTATGATACAGATTAGCCCTCCGCTTGAATCATTTACTATTCTCTCTAAAGTTCTCTGCATTTTACTTCTGGCGTCTTCTGGCATCATGTTTAGTTTGCTTTCCAGCTGCTCTTTTACTAAATCATGTAAGGACTTCCCAAACATATTTGATTCCCATATCTTTGATGGATCGCTTTCAAACTCATCTAATAAATATTTTACTAACTCTTCGCTTTGCTTCTCAGTTCCTATTATTGGAGAAACCTCAGTAGTCAAATCTGCCCTAATAAAATGCAGGCTTGGTGCCATAGCCTTTAACTTGACTCCAAATCTATTTCCTTGCTTGAAAATTTCTGGTTCAGCTAAGTCTAATTCTTCCAGACTAGGAGGCACTAATCCGTATCCTGTGAGCCTCGCATCATTTAAAGCTCTTTCAACCTTATCAAATTCTCTCTTAGCTTTAGCTAAGCCTGTCACTAATCCTAGCAATTGATGTTCACCGTCAATTTTATATCCAGTTAGTTCATTCAAAATTCTGTAGAATAACTGCCCATCAACATTCATCTCTATATTTGCTACTCCTTCTCCAAGTTCAATTCCTTTGATTTTAACATTGCTTATTATATCTAATTCCCCAAATTTATTTACAGCATGATTTATCTCACTTAATCTTTGAAGATTGTGAACAATTTCTTTTATGGAATTAAAAATGGAGCTCTTTACCCAATGATTCTTTGGTAACCCTTCAATCCATTGTGGTAGATTAATGTTTATCTCTTTAATTGGGAATTCTAATAATACCTTTTCAAGTATGTGATTTATCTCTGTCATCTCCATATTTAAACAATCTACAGCTATAACTGGCACTTTATATTTCTCTTCTAGATTCTCTCTTAAAGCTATAGTACTATCTAACTCTGGGTGTTTTGAGTTAAGAAGTATAACAAAAGGTTTATCTAATTCCTTAAGCTCACTGATAACTCTCTCCTCAGCTTTTATATAATTTGATCTGTCTATATCAGTGATTGATCCATCTGTTGTAACTACAATTCCTATTGTTGAGTGATCTGTAATTACTTTTCTTGTACCAATTTCAGCCGCTTCCTCAAATGGTATTTCTTTTTCATACCATGGGGTTATTACCATTCTAGGTATGTTATTCTCTTCATGACCTAATGCTCCTTTGACTAAATATCCAACACAATCCACCATTCTAACTCTAAATTTCACATTATCTTTTAAAGTTAGTTCTACTGCATCAGTAGGTACAAATTTGGGTTCTGTTGTCATTATTGTTTTTCCTGATCCACTTAAGGGTAATTCATCATTTGCTCTTTCTTTCTTGAACTTATTGTCTATATTTGGTACAACCAGTTTTTCCATAAATCTTTTTATAAAAGTAGATTTTCCTGTTCTAACTGGACCAACTACGCCAATATAGATGTCTCCATCAGTTCTTTCTGCAATATCCCTGTAGATATTAAACTTTTCCACTAACAAACCTCCTTCTTAAAATGATAGAAATATATATTTATTTCTCTGTAGATAGCTATTTGAATGCTAGCTACTTAGATAAATATAGTTTACTTTCAAAAAACAAAACCCTTTTATAATATATATGACTTCATACTCGAACAATATGACATGCTAACAAAAAAAGACATGTATTTAACATGTCTTTACCAAAAAAGTTGGTCTTCATTAACTATATCTTCTATTTCATGAGTTTTATCCCTAAGCATTAATTTTACTACAGCATTCTTAACATCTGCACCTTCATAGAGAACCTTATATATTTCCTCTGTTATAGGCATAGTCACACCATATTTTTTTGAAAGTTGATATGATGCCTTTGCTGTTTTTATGCCCTCTACCACCATTCCAATTGATTCGATAGCCTTCTGTAAGCTATACCCTTGTCCAATTAATATTCCTGCTCTTCTGTTTCTACTATGCATGCTAGTACAGGTAACTATTAAATCTCCAATTCCAGATAGGCCTGCAAATGTCATTTTATTAGCTCCCATAGCTTCGCCCATCCTAGCTATTTCAACAAATCCTCTATTCATCAATGCAGCCTTTGTGTTATCTCCATAACCTAATCCATCTGATATTCCAGCACCTAAAGCTATTACATTTTTTAATGCTCCACCTAATTCCACTCCTATTACATCTGGATTAGTATAGACCCTAAACTTTGGAGTCATAAAAACATCTTGTATGAGTTCAGCAACAGCTTTTTTAGTAGATGCTGCTACAACAGTAGTTGGCATATCCCTAGCAACTTCCTCTGCATGAGAGGGACCTGATAAAATTGTGTATTCTGCATTTGGAATTTCTTCAGCAACAACTTCAGAAACTCTTGATAATGTATTCATTTCAATTCCCTTTGCAACATTTACTATAATAGGCTCACCACATATGTGGCTTTTTATTAGCTTCATTGTTTCCCTAACGGCATGAGTAGGAACAGCAGAAACTATTATTTTCTTATTTGAAACTGCCCTGATAATATCATTAGTTGCTCTTATATTGTTAGACAATAAAATTCCCTGTAAATATTTAAGGTTTTCTCTTGCATTGTTGATTTCATCACATTGTTTTTTATCTCTTAGCCATAGGTCTATATGATAGCCTTTTTTAGCAAGAACAACAGCTAATGCTGTCCCCCAGCTACCTCCTCCAAGTATACAAATATTCTTCAACCTTAGTTCACCCCTTGTTAAAGTGCTTTTTGACCTAGTTTTAATTCGTTTCCATTTATTAATCTTCTTATATTACTTCTATGTCTGAAAATTGCCATTGCTGTTAATACTAGTGAAAAAACAAAGAAGTTCAAATCAAATGGTTTTATCATAATAACTGATAATATCGGTAATAAAGATATTGCTATTATAGAACCTAATGAAACATACCTTGTTTTAACTACTATTATTAGTCCAATTATAACGCATACCAATGCTATTTGGTAGTTAATAGTAGCAACTACACCTATTGTAGAAGCAATCCCTTTGCCTCCCTTAAACTTTAGAACAACAGGCCAGTTATGCCCTATTACAGCTGAAACTCCTCCAATTAGTCCTCCTAAAGGTCCTAGAATAGAGTTTCCAATTATAACTGCCAGTACACCTTTTAGCGCATCAATAACAAATGTAGCAGCAGCCAATTTTATCCCGAACACCCGTAACGCATTAGTAGCACCTGCATTACCACTCCCGTGTTTTCTTATATCAGTTTTCTTGAGAATTTTTCCTAATATATAGGATGTAGCAAAATTCCCTATTCCATACCCAATAAACAAGACAATTATAACATCAGACAATATTAATCCCCCTTTTCTCCCTTTTCTCGAAACTCAAACTGAATAGGTGTCCCTTCAAAGCCAAAGGACTGCCTAATTTGATTTTCTAGATACCTTGCATATGAAAAATGCATGAGTTCTTCGTCATTAATAAATATGACAAACTTAGGAGGTTTAATACCAACTTGTGTACTATAATATATTTTTAATCTTCTTCCTTTATCTGAAGGCGGTTGATTCATTAATACTGCCTCTCCTATAATGTCGTTTAAAGTACCAGTAGATATTCTCATAGCATGATTGTTGGAAACTACCTTTACTAAATCCAGTAGCTTTTCAACTCTTTTTCCAGTCTCAGCTGAAATGAATACAATAGGAGCATAGCTCATAAAGGATAGTACTCTTTTTACATCTTCTTCAAATTTCAAGTATGTGTTTGTTTCCTTTTCAATTAAATCCCACTTGTTTATTGCAATTATGGCAGCTTTTCCATTGTCATGTGCATATCCAGCAATCTTTGTATCTTGCTCTGTAATTCCCTCAACTGCATCTATGACTATTATACAAACATCTGCTCTCTCTATTGCTGTTAATGTTCTAACTACACTGTATCTTTCTATATTTTCATTTACTCTCTTTCTTTTTCTCATTCCTGCAGTATCTATAAAGACATATTCATCTTCTCCATGAGTGAAATAAGTGTCTATTGCGTCTCTTGTAGTTCCCGCAATATCGCTGACAATTACCCTTTCTTCTCCTAATATTTTATTTATGAGAGATGATTTGCCTACATTGGGTTTACCGATTACTGCAACTTTAATGATATCTTCATTGTAATCGACATCCTTATCCTCTGGAAAATGCTTGACAACCTCATCTAATAAGTCACCCAAACCTAGTGCTTGCCCAGCAGATATTACAATTGGCACCCCTAGTCCTAACTCATAAAACTCATAAATTGTATCTGGGGTTTTTGGAGTGTCGATTTTATTAACTACTAGAATAACTTTTTTATTAGTCTTTCTAAGCATATCAGCTACTTCTCTATCTGTAGTAGTTAAACCTTCTATTCCATCAACTACAAAAAGTATGACATCTCCTGTTTCAATTGCTATCTCAGCCTGTCTCCTCATTTGAGACATGATTATATCATTGCTCCGAGGTTCAATTCCTCCTGTATCTATCATAGTAAAATATTTGTTTTGCCATTCACCCTCTGCATATATTCTATCTCTTGTAACTCCAGGCATATCCTCAACAATAGATATTCTTTTGCCAGCAAGTTTATTGAAAAGAGTAGATTTACCTACATTAGGTCTTCCAACTATTGCAACTATTGGCCTAGCCATTTTATCACCTCATTCTATTTTTGAAAATATCAACAAACTTTCCACCGTCAACGTCAGAAATAATTACATTAGTATTTAAGCTGCTCTCAACATCTGCAACTGTAATGTCATCCAAAAAAACCTTATCTCCTCTTCTAAGCATAGAATTAGGAATAATTACTCCATCCCCTATTTCATGTCTTTTTAACTGCTCTATTAAATCTTTTCCTGTAATTAATCCTGAAACTGTTATTTTTTCTCCAAAAAAATCATTAATTATTGGTACCACATTTAATCTAAGTCCTTCTATTTTAGATGTCACCATATTAGCAATATCATTAATAAAGTCATATGCTAAAGTGCCAGTAGCTATAGTATAGCTCTTATTTAAAATTGAATTCTTTTTGATATTATTAAGTGCTTCCTGAACCTCTTGATGAAATGATCTTAGGAGACCTACTCCATTTTCATATTGAGGGAAACCCTCGTATTCATCAAATTCAGGAATTGGCATATTTGCTAAGACATAAAACTCATCTGAAGCAAAAACAAATCTAGTATTAATTTCACTTAAATATTCTTTTTGCTTGCTATGAATGCATTCCAAAAGTTCGTTAGCGCTTTCGTAGTCATAGGTTTTTAATTGACTTAATCCCTCTCTATATCTTGTAATACCTACAGGTACTACTGCAACACTAGATATACTTGGATAAAGATTTGATAAGTCTTTTAATGTCTTTTTAAGATTATCTCCATCATTGATACCAGGTATGAGAACAATCTGACAATTCATCTCTATTCCTGCTTCACTAAATCTTTTTAGAATACTATAAACATTTCCTGCATTCTTGTTATTCAACATCTTTATTCTTAGTTCTGGATCCGTAGTATGTACTGACACATTAATTGGACTTAGTCTATACCTAATTATTCTATCTATCTCCTCATCACTAAGATTTGTCAATGTTATAAAATTACCTTGTAAAAAAGATAATCTAGAATCGTCATCTTTAAAATATAGAGTTTTTCTCATACCCTTTGGTAGCTGATCTATAAAACAAAATATACATTTATTTCTACAATTCTTTGCTTTGTCAATAAGCGGATTTGTAAAAGTAATTCCTATGTCTTCATAGTAATCTTTCTCGATTTCAAGGTCCCACAACTCTCCATCTTTTTTTTGGATAGTCATAGTTATGAAATCGTCTGTAATTAAATATTTATAATCAATTATATCTATAATCTTATTATCATTTATTGAAATTAGTATATCCCCCGGTTCGATTCCTAATTCTTCAGCAATACTGTTCTCATCAACATTATCTATAATATTTTTTCCATCATAATAGGTATTAACCTCATAATTATTTACTTCCATATTATCTCCTTCGAAAAAATTTATATTTGATAAGGCATAAAGCTAGCCCAGTTTCAATATTATATCACAATTTAATATATATTTTACTATTTCTTCAATAATTATAGCATAAACTAAATAATTATGCTTATTTAATTATCGAATAAATAAAGGCATAATGAACTTTCATTATACCTGATTAATAATATTTAAGACTACAGCTTGACATTCATTTTCCGTCATATGTCTTCATAGTATTTTTTTACCTAAATAAGCCTCTTATTCTTAGTATAGAAAAAGAAAAGGTATTATAAGACTAAAAAAGCTTACAATACCTTCTTGAACATTTAAAATTATTTCATACTAATAAAGTGGAAACCTATCACAAAGTGACTTAACTAGTCCTTTTAAAGTATTTTCATCAGTTTTTTCTTCAAATGTAAGACTAATAATATTTGCGATTTCTTTCATATCCTCTTCCTTCATACCCCTTGTAGTAACAGCAGGAGTACCGATTCTTAGACCACTTGTAACAAATGGGCTCTCTGTTTCAAATGGTATAGTGTTTTTATTTGTTGTTATACCGATGTGATCAAGTAAAGCTTCTGCCTTCTTACCTGTTAGTCCCTTTTTGCTAACATCTACAAGCATTAAATGATTGTCAGTTCCACCTGAAACTAGTCTAAATCCTTTTTCAACAAGACTATCTGCTAAAGTTTTAGCATTTTTTAAGACTTGTTTTTGATACTCTTTAAAATCATCTTCTAGAGCTTCTTTAAAGCTAACTGCTTTAGCAGCTATAATATGCATTAATGGCCCCCCTTGGATTCCAGGGAAAATTGATTTATCAATTTGCTTTGCATACTCTTCTTTACATAGAATAGCTCCACCTCTAGGTCCCCTAAGTGTCTTATGAGTTGTAGTTGTAACGAAATCTGCATAAGGAACTGGATTTGGATGTAGTCCTGCAGCTACAAGACCTGCTATGTGAGCCATATCAACCATTAGATATGCTCCTACTTCATCAGCTATTTCTCTAAATTTCGCAAAATCTATTATCCTAGGGTATGCACTAGCACCTGCAACTATTAGTCTTGGTCTTTCTTTTAAAGCAATTTCTCTCACTTCGTCATAATCTATTGTTTCAGTTTCTTTATTTACACCATATGCAACAAAGTTATAGTATGTACCAGATATATTAACTGGACTACCATGAGTTAAATGACCACCATGAGAAAGGTTCATACCCAGAACTTTATCGCCAGGCTTTAATACTGCAAAATATACACCTAGGTTAGCATTTGCTCCAGAATGAGGCTGAACATTAGCATGATCTGCTCCAAAAAGCTTCTTTAATCTCTCTCTAGCTAGCTCCTCTGCTACATCAACATATTCACAACCACCATAGTATCTCTTACTTGGATAACCTTCAGCGTACTTATTTGTTAATTGGCTTCCCATTGCCTCCATAACTTGCTTGCTTACAAAGTTCTCAGATGCAATAAGTTCAATTTTACTTCTTTGTCTTTCTGTTTCTTGCTCAATTACTTTCATAATTTCTGGGTCAAACTCTCTTAGACTACTAAAATCCATAATCATTTGCTCCTTTCTTATATAGACTCTTATTTAATTATATCTGATTATAATTAATACATATATAATATACCATTTTAGAGAAATATAATAAATAGTTATTAATTGTTTTTATCAAAAAGTTAATACAAATAGATTAATTGTATACTGTTATTATGTCAATTATTTAGATATGATATTAGGTTTGTTTTGGTATAATAGAAATATAATGTTTTAGGTGGTGTTATATGTGGAAACAAAAAAAGATGCTAAAAGACTATTAAGTATGGCAATATTAGCAGGTAAAATGATGCTTGAAAATGGAGCAGAGACCTATCGTGTTGAAGATACGGTTTCTAGAATATGTAAGTCAAAAAAATTTATCACATATGCAGAACCCTTTGTAATTCCTACAGGAATACTTTTAGCAATTGGTTTTGGAGACGATATATTAACATACATACAAAGAACAAAAAGTAAAACTATAGACTTAAATAAGATAGCTCTAGTAAATGAATTTTCAAGAGATTTTGTTAGTTCAAAAATGACTATTGATGAGGGATTCAAGCGTCTTGAAGAAATAGACAATAAGAAAGCTTATCCAGGCTTCGTTAATGCTTTATTTGGTGGAATTGCTGGAGGATTTTTCTCCCTTTTGTTTGGAGGTACTTTTTTTGATTTTATTTGTGCCTTCCTCATAAGTATTATAGTTGTTAAATCAAATAGTATCCTTGGTAAAGTTAACATGATATATTTTATTAATAATTTCATAGCTGCAGCCGTAGGAACTTTCTTTGCAATAATAGCTGTTAAGCTCGGATTAGGAAATAATATGGATAAAATAGTAATTGGAATCATAATGACTTTAGTTCCTGGCGTAGCCATAACAAATGCTGCTAGAGATTCTATGCTTGGAGACTTTGTTGCAGGTATGTCAAGAGGCCTTGAAGCTATTATAGTTGCACTATCTGTTGCTCTTGGTGTAGGATTAATGTTAATTATTTTTCATGGGGGAATGTAATTATGTCTTACATCATACAATTTATATTTGCATTTTTATCAACTACTGGCTTTGCTGTTTTTTTTAATATACCTAAAGATTCTGTCGTTAAGTCTAGCCTCTGTGGCGCAATAGGCTGGCTAGTATATATTATTTCGACTAAGTTACTCTCCTCTACAATAGGTGCAACGCTTATAGCAGCCATAACAGTAGGTTTAACAGGTGAGTTTATGGCAAAAAAATATAAAAAACCTGCTACCATATTTACAATACCGGGCATTATCCCATTAGTTCCTGGAGCAGGAATGTATTACACAATGCTAGCTGTAATTGATAAAAACTTTATTGATGCAGCAGAATCAGGTACGGAAGCTATATTTATTGCTATCGCTATTGCAGTAGGAATAATAGTATCTTCATCATTCAGTAGAGCTTTAATCAAATATAAAATGAAAGAATCTAAGTAATTTGCTTGTTATATTAACAAATAGCCTTTAGAACTTGTATTCATAAAGGCTATTTTTACTGTATATCTTCATATTTTATTCATTTAACTACTTAATTTAACTACTTAATTTAACTATAGTTACCTTTACTTTGTATACTTAATCATGGTTTCTATTAGATTATCTAAAACTTCATCTTCTCCTTTGTTCTCAAGATGTTTTTTTAAGCAGTCTTTCATATGACTTTCTAAGATAATTCCTCCAACTTTATTAAGTGCTGCTCTAGCAGCTGCTATCTGTATCAAAATATCTCCACAGTACTTTTCTTCATTTACCATTCTTTGTATTCCTTTAATCTGGCCTTCAATTCTTCTAAGTCTTTTTAAGATATTATCAGTATTATTTTTTTCTTTAATAGTCTCCACCCAGACACCTCCCAAAGTATATCTGATAAAAACAAGTTTGATTAGTTATTTATTATTCTAATCATTTCAATAATAGCTTTATTTCTCATTTTGACTTTTTTATCAATTATCCTTAGAATAATATAAGATAATCCTAGAAATACTAAGCCTACAATAAAACCATATGATTCATAATTTGAATAACCAGCAGACATGAAAATATTTATACCAACTATAATTCCGATTATCATAGCAAATAACGGTATCAAATATACAATTGCAGCAGATTTTAAAATCTGACTTGTTTGTGCTCTTAATTCCACATAGTCTCCAGGTTTAGCACCAAGAGTATTTTTGATTTCCAGTGAAATACCAGGTGTTTTACAACTTGAGCTACATGAAGCACAGCTTCCTCCACATGCTGATGCCCTACCAACTACTACCATTGCTGTGTTCCTATTTGTATTAACTACAAGCCCAACTTGTTCCATTACTATACCTCCATTTAATTTGTTATAAATTATTTATACCCAAAATATCTTTAATAACCTCAGAGGCAATAATTAAACCAGCTACTGAAGGAACAAATGATACGCTTCCAGGAATTTGTCTTCTCACAGAACATGTTCTATCCTTATTTGGACAAATACAATCTGTTTTACAATTACCACCAACGCTCTGTGGTGTTATAGGTACTTCCTTTGAATATACAACTTTTAGACTTTTAATGTTTCTATTTCTAAGCTCTTTTCTCATAACTTTTGCTAAAGGACATACACTAGTTTTATAAATATCCGATACCTCAAGCATAGTTGGATTTAACTTATTACCTGCGCCCATGGCACTAATAATTGGTATATTTCTGCTTTTACATCTCTCAATTAAATCTAGCTTAGCTGAGACCATGTCTATTGCATCTATTACATATGTGTAATCGTCTTCTAATAACCTTTCAGCACTATCACTATTATATAGTTCCTTATGTGCAACAACTTTTACTTTTGGATTGATTTCTAAAATGCGGTCCTTCATAATCTCTACTTTAGGTTTTCCTATAGTTTTTCTAGTAGCATGAATTTGTCTATTTATATTTGTTAAGCAAATATCATCATCATCAACAAGTACAAATGAACCTACTCCGCTCCTAACAAGAGCCTCAACTGAGAAGCTACCAACTCCCCCAATACCAAATACAGCTATTTTACTTTCTTTCAGCTTTTGTAATCCTTCTGTACCTATTAACATCTCTGTACGTGAAAAAGAGTGCAGCATATATTACATCTCCTTATATAAATATTATATTATTTCATTTTATTAGCCAAATAAATAATAGCATAGTTTTAATTTTGTATCAATAATGTAGTATTTATACTTTAAAGAAAAAGTAAATAGAATGTATGGACTTTTCATGTATCTAGGTAAAACTTCAGTTTATCATAATATATTAAAAAATAAAGCTTAAGGCTCAAAACATTCTAGAGCCCTAAGCTTTTAGCCTTTCATTATTCATTTAATATAGTACTTACATGTATCTCCGATAACTGTGCATCTGTTAATGCAGTTGGCGCATTTGTAAGTAGACATGTTGCACTTTGTGTTTTAGGGAAAGCTATAACATCTCTTATGTTGTCGCTGCCTGTAAGAAGCATTACTAGCCTATCAAATCCATATGCTATTCCGCCGTGTGGTGGTGCTCCATACTTAAATGCTTCTAATAAAAATCCAAACTTATCCCATGCTTCTTCCATAGTAAATCCTAGTGCTTTAAACATTCTTTCTTGTAGCTGAGAGTTATTTATTCTAATACTTCCCCCACCTATTTCATCTCCATTTATTACAATATCATAAGCCTTTGCTCTTACCTTTTCTGGTGCTGTTTCTAATAGGTCTATATCTTCATCTACTGGATGAGTAAATGGATGATGTTTGGCTACATATCTATTTTCTTCTTCATCAAATTCAAATAACGGGAATTCAGTTATCCAAACTAATTTATATTCGTCATTCTTTATTAAATCAAGTCTCTTAGCCACTTCTACTCTTAAGCTTCCTAATGATGCAAATACCACAGATGGTTTATCAGCAACTATTAAAATTAAGTCACCCTTTTGTGCTTCCATCTTTTCAATTATTCCAGTTAGCTCTTCTTCTTTCAGGAACTTAGCTATAGGCGATGTGATACCTTCATCAGTTATTTTAATCCATGCCAATCCCTTTGCTCCGTATGTCTTAACAAAGTCTTCAAGCTGAGAAATATTTTTTCTAGTAAATTCATCTCCATAACCATTAATATTAATTGCTCTCACATCTCCACCATTCTTAATAGCATCACTAAATACCTTAAATTCACTATCTTTGACTATTTCAGACAAACATTTGATTTCAAAGCCAAACCTCAAGTCTGGTTTATCTGAACCAAATCGGCTCATAGCCTCATCGTAAGTCATTCTATCTATCGGAAGAGATATTTCTATTCCCTTTAGCTCCTTAAATATTTTATAGATTAGCTTTTCATTTAATGCCAACACATCTTCTATATCTACAAAAGACATCTCAATATCTATTTGAGTAAATTCAGGCTGTCTGTTTGCTCTTAAATCTTCATCTCTAAAGCATTTAACTATCTGATAGTATCTATCCATGCCTGATACCATTAGAAGTTGCTTAAATAGCTGTGGTGACTGTGGTAATGCATAGAATTTTCCTGGATTAACTCTGCTTGGCACTACATAGTCTCTTGCGCCTTCTGGAGTAGGCTTTGTTAACATTGGCGTTTCAACTTCTACAAAATAGTTTTCGTCTAAGAAATCTCTTACTAACTTTGCAGCTTTATGTCTCATTCTTAAATTACTTTGCATTGAAGGCTTTCTTAAGTCAAGATATCTATATTTTAGACGCATGGATTCTGCCACATCATCATTATCCTTAATATAAATAGGTGGCGTCTCTGCTTCATCTAATATTTTAAGTTCTTCTACGAATACTTCAATTTCACCCGTTGGTAATTCTTTATTTATAGATTGTCTCTTGTATACTTTACCTCTAACAGCTAACACATATTCACTTCTTATGATTTCTGCTTTATTAAAAGTTTCTTCTGAAATATTGCTATCAAATACAATTTGAGCTATACCAGATGTATCCCTTAAATCTACAAAAATCAGCGACCCTAGATTCCTTCTTTTTTGAACCCATCCCATTAATACAACTTCTTGCCCTTCGTTTTCTAATCTAAGACTTCCACACATGTGTGTTCTTCTTAATTTTCCCATTGACTCTCCCATAACACTACCTCCCTAATCTAGATTTCAATTCATCTATTAAATTTACTAAAGCAACTTCTTGCTGTTCCCCGGAATGCATATTTTTTAGTGATACTACTCCTTTATCTACCTCATCATCACCAATTACTATTGTATATTGAGCTTCGAGTTTATCAGAATATTTAAATTGAGCTTTTATACTTCTACCTAGATAATCCTTATCAGCTGATATTTCATTTTTTCTAAGGTCATTTAATAGCCTAAATGCCTCTTTATCAGCCTTTTCTCCTATTGTAACTATAAATATATCCAAACCTTTTTCTTTAGGTATTTCTATTCCATTATTCTCTAGTGTAAGTAATAGTCTTTCTATCCCCATTCCAAATCCAACAGCAGGTGTTGAAGGACCTCCAAGCTCTTCTACAAGTCCATCATATCTGCCTCCACCACATACTGTACTTTGAGAACCTATTTCATTGGAAATAAACTCAAATGCAGTTTTAGTATAGTAGTCTAATCCTCGTACTATCTTAGGGTCTACATTATACTTAATATCTGCTAATTCTAGGTACTCCTTAACCTTTTCAAAATGCTCATTACATTCATCACATAAATGATTAATCATAATCGGAGCATCTAGTATCTCAGCTTGGCATTTTTCATTTTTACAATCTAATATCCTCATAGGATTTTTTTCATATCTTGATTGACATGTTTCACAAAGGTTGTGAAGCTTTTCTTCTAAGAAATTTCTTAGCTTAATATTATATTCCGTTCTACATTTCGAACAACCAATACTATTAATATTTAAGCCTATGCCATCTACATTAAGAGCCTTATAGAAGTTATATACAAGAGCCATTACTTCCACATCTACAGCAGGTTGATCACTTCCGAACACCTCTATACCAAATTGATGAAACTCTCTTAGCCTTCCAGCCTGTGGTCTCTCATAACGATAACATGGAGTAATATAGAAAAACTTTAACGGCAATGGCCCTGAATATAGCTTATGTTCTATAAGTGCTCTAACTACTGGCGCTGTTCCCTCTGGTTTCAAAGTTATGCTTCTACCTGCCTTATCTTCAAAAGTATACATCTCTTTTTGAACTACATCTGTTGTCTCTCCTACTCCTCTTTCAAAAAGCTCTGTATGCTCAAAAACTGGAGTCCTTATTTCTTTGTAGCCAAAGCTCTCACATACTTCTCTAAAGACTTTCTCTAGGTACTGCCATTTATATACTTCTGTTGCTAACACATCTTTAGTCCCCTTAGGAGCCTTTGTCAACATATTTCTTCCTCCTCAATTACTTACTTTATTTAAAAAATAAAAACACCTCCATCCTTGCCAAATAACTTGACAGGGACGAGAGGTGTTATTTCCCGTGGTACCACCCTTATTGGATATTTATAAGATAAATATCCCGCTTTATACCATTAACGCTGGCTAACGTATATGTCTACTGGTTTTCAACATATCTACTCCAGGATGTCTTCGCTAAATATTAGTATCGAATTCCCACCAACATCGACTCTCTTTAACTAAGTGATTTAACTACTCTTTCCATTCATAATATTTATATATTGCTTATAATTATAGTTTATGTAAATATTTATGTCAATGTTTTTATATAATTTTCCTTTCTCTGTACCATCTCTTCAACTCTATCTATGAATTCCCTTAAATCTTTTACATTTGGTACTCTTTCTATTCTATTCTCATTTGGATAATAGATTTTGGTTATGCCTCCTGCGCCAACTGCTATAATTGTTTGCTTCTCTTCCATAATTAATATATTGTATATACATTCCTTACCTGGCTTTGAATACCCCACATTTTCAAAGTTTCCAAGAATTTGTTTTTGTCTATACATATAATAAGGATGCATATCCATACTTTCTGCATATTGTCTCGTAATTGATAACATTTCTTCTATTGTATTTTGAGTTGTTAAGGAATATTCATCTAAGTTTTCCTTCAATCTTGATGCTCTCTTTATTGCCATTGTATGAACTGTTAGATTTTCTGGATTAAGGTTTATCAGCTCATTCATAGTTGCCCTTACTTCTTCTGGTCCTTCCTCAGGTAATCCAACTATAATGTCCATATTAATAGTTTCAAATCCTATATCTTTTGCTAATTTAAAAGCATCTATTATATCCTGTGGAGTATGGTCTCTACCAATTAAAGATAATGTTTTTTCACACATAGTTTGAGGGTTTATGCTTATTCGCTTTATCCCATTATCATGAAGCATTAAAAGCATATCCTTATTTATAGTATCTGGTCTTCCTGCTTCTACAGTAATTTCCCTAATATCATTTTTATTAAATGCCTCATATATACATTTAATAATTTTGTCTAAGTTTTTTACAGGCAGTGATGTTGGTGTGCCACCACCAATATATACAGTATCTATTGTCCTATCCTTTAAAAGGTCCTTCGTTTTATGTATTTCATAAATAAGTTTATCCGTATAAGAATCTACTAAACCCTCGTATTTACTTATAGGATTAGATAAAAAAGAACAATAAAGACACCTAGTTGGACAAAATGGTATATTTACATATAGGCTAAATTTATTATAATCAACAGTATCTATAATTCTCTTCTCAGCTAATGCAATATCTAATGTAAGATTGGCCTTACTTTCATGTAGCTTATATTCCTTTGTTAATATATTTTTAATTTGTTTTACTCCAACATCCTTCCCTAGCAAATCGTGAATTATCTTTGTAGGTCTTATACCAGTTAAAACTCCCCAAGGAACTTTTATTGAGCTAATTTTAGATAATGCATTATAGATGGATTGCTTAACTGCAAGCTTAGTTATCTTGCCTTTATTATTCTCTTTTATATCAATTTTAGAAATATCTTCTATAGTATCTCTAGAAATAATCTCTTTCCCTTTATATATAACTGTACTTACATAGGTTCCATTCTCAGTGTTAGACAATGAGCTTACTATTAAATAAATATTTTCATCAGTAAAAGCTTTATTTTCAATAAACTTTATAGATGCATTAAAATAGAATACTTTTAACAATTCATTTACTTCATATCTAAAATCATGTCCCTCTAAATATACAAAAATCATTTTAGTCCCCTTGTAATTCAACATCATATTCGCTATAAAGCTTAACTAAATAAGATTTTGAAATCTTTAATTCGTTTGCCAACTCAGAATCATTCAATCCCATTTCTTTTAGTCTTACTAAATTCATTGTATCTATATTATCTAAAAAACTATACTCACTATGGCTAATGTTAAAATTTTTCATCTAAAAGCCTCCCAAAGTTATTTGATATTATTCTTCCACATATCTTTGAGAGTATTCTAAGTTTTATCTTTTGACGAAAGGATTAGTTATTTTCTCAATCCCAACTTTAGTTGCTGCCCCATGCCCAGGTAAAATAATGGTTTCATCACTATGAGTTAGTAATTTGTTATTTATTGATTCTATAATAGTATCATAGGAGCCTCCATAAAGGTCTGTTCTTCCAATTGAACCTCTAAATAAGGTATCTCCTGTGATTAAATAATTTTCCACTTTTAAGCTTATTCCCCCCATTGTATGGCCAGGTGTATGAATAACTTCTATTATTAGATTCCCAACCTTTAAAACATCTCCGTCTTTAAGTAATTTATCTGGTTTTATACTTATTTCATTAGTTGACATAGTTGTTGTAAGATTAAGTTTTGGATCTAATAGCATTTCTTCATCCTTCTCATGAATATAAACAGGACATTTAACTAAATTTAATAGGCCTGGTATTCCTGCAATATGGTCACCATGTCCATGGGTCAAAGCTATACAATTAATATTGAATCCTAACTCTTTGGATTTTTTTATTATTTCCTCTGGCTCCCCACCTAAGTCTACTATCATAGCTTCTTTTGTATCTTCACACATTACAATATAGCAATTTGCTGCATAAACTCCTAGTGGTAATCTTTCAACAATCATAAAAATCCTCCTAAAAATCCTTCTTACTATCTATTATTATAGTCACTGGCCCATCATTGATTAAAGATACGTCCATATGTTCGCCAAAAACACCATTTTTAACGTTAATACCATAGGTCTTACACTTTTCAACGAATTTCATATAAATATTATTGGCAATATTTGCAGGTGCTGCATTCATAAAATTAGGTCTCTTACCTTTTCTAGTGTCTCCAAATAGTGTAAATTGTGATACCACAAGTAATTCTCCATTAACATCTAATAGAGAAAGATTCATTTTATCATTTTCATCTTCAAAAATTCTGAGATTAACTATTTTATCACTTAAATAGTTAATATCTTCCTCTGTATCATCATGACCAACACCTAATAATACTAGTAGTCCTTTGTTAATTATGCTCACCATTTCATCATTTACTCTAACATTTGCCGTTGAAACTCTCTGTATTACTGCTCTCATTTAAATCTCCCTTCTAGGTAATAACTCTGTACACATCGATGACTCCTTCAAGTCTCTTCATCTTTTTCATTAACTCTTTCAATTGCTCAATATCTTTTATCTCTAAGGTCATGTTTATAAGAGCTGTCTTTTCCTTACTTGTTCTCGCATTTAAGGATGTTACTGCAAGCTTCATATCCGCTAATAGCTGAGTAATTTCAGTTAATAGACCATATCTATCACTAGCTTTAATTTGTATCTCTGCTTGATAAGAAGTTCTCTTATCTGTATCCCATTCAACATCGATAAATCGCTCTTGAATCTCTAAGCTTTTGACATTAGGACAATCGCTTCTATGAACAGAAACTCCTCGTCCTCTAGTAATATATCCAACAATCTCATCACCAGGAACTGGACTACAGCATTTTGAAAATCTAACTTTTATATTATCTACACCTTTTACTGATATTCCTTGAGTTGGTTTGTATTCCTTTTTGGAAACTATAGTGTTTATCTGCTTATCTATTGTCTCTTGCTCATCTATTTTTTGATTATAATATTCTTTATAGTTTTCTTTTAATTTATTAATCACTTGAGATAAAGTAATACTACCATATCCTATTGCTGCATATAAGTCATCTATATTATTTAAACTAACCTTTTTAGCTATTGATTTCAGCCAATCTTCCTTAAGTAGTTCTGTTAGTTTAAACCCTTGTCTTCTGGCTTCTTTTTCTAGTAGTTCTTTACCCTTAATTACATTTGAATCTCTTTCTTCTTTTTTAAACCACTGTTTTATCTTACTTTTTGCCTGACTACTTATGACAATTTTAAGCCAATCCCTACTTGGTCCACTACTACTTGAAGAAGTTAATATCTCTACTATATTTCCATTTTTTAATTTAGAATCTAAAGGTACTATTCTACCGTCAACCTTTGCTCCAACACAATTATTACCTACTGCCGTATGAACTCTATATGCAAAATCTAAAGGTGTTGAGCCTGCAGGAAGATTTATGACATCTCCTTTAGGAGTAAATACAAAAACTTCGTCAGTAAAAAAATCTATTTTCAAAGATTCCATGAACTCTTTAGGATCCTTAAGCTCTTTTTGCCACTCAAGAAGCTGCCTTAACCATGTTAATTTACTTTCAAAGCCATCAGTTTTACTTATTCCTTCTTTATATTTCCAATGGGCAGCAATACCATACTCTGCAGTTCTATGCATTTCCCAAGTTCTAATCTGTATCTCAAAAGGTTCTCCTTGTGGTCCGATAACTGTAGTATGCAAAGATTGATACATATTTGGCTTGGGCATTGCAATATAGTCCTTAAATCTTCCGGGAATTGGTTTCCACAAAGTATGAACTATACCAAGTACTCCATAACAATCTTTGACCGAATCCACTATAGCTCTTATGGCAGTAAGGTCAAAAATCTGTTCAAAAGTTTTATTTTGATAGACCATCTTTTTATATATACTATAAAAATTCTTCGGCCTACCGCTTATGTCGTTTTCAATTTCCATTTCGTCTAGCTTTTCTTTTAATATTTCTATTACATGTCTAATGTATGCTTCTCTTTCTCTTCTCTTTTTAGATACCTTATCTACTAAATCATAGTACCCTTCTGGATCAATATATCTTAAAGAAAGATCCTCAAGCTCCCACTTTATTGTTGAAATACCCAATCTATGTGCTATAGGAGCATAGATCTCTAATGTTTCTAAAGCTTTTTCCTTCTTTTTTGCATCAGACATATATTCAAGAGTCCTAATATTATGTAGTCTGTCTGCTAGTTTTATAATAATAACCCTTATATCCTTTGACATGGCTATTACCATTTTTCTCAAATTTTCAGCCTGTGTCTCCTGTTTAGTTCTATATTTCAATTTTTTTAGCTTTGTAACTCCGTCAACTAGATTGGTTATTTCTTCACCAAATTCTTTAGCTAAGGTTTCAAAAGTTGTATCAGTATCTTCAAGAACATCATGCAAAAGTCCCGCAGCAATTGTTGCGGTATCCATATTTAACTCTGCTAAAATCAGGGCAACATTGAATGGATGAACAAAAAATCTTTCACCTGAATTTCTTAGTTGTCCATCATGAGCAGTTTCAGAAAATCTATATGCTTTGATTATTAAGTCTAAGTTCCCATGAGGATTATACTCTTCTATTTTTTGAATTAATTTCTCTAACAATTCTCTCAACCTCTCGCTAAAGTCTAGTTTCGAAAAAATTATATAAATATAGTATAACAGATTGATCCGTTTAATGAAATAATAAAAAACAAATTATCATTTTTTCTTCAATTTGTTATAAAACAGCCCAAAATAGGGCTGTTAATTATTATTGAAGTTGCCTTCTTATTCAAACTTCACTAATGAAAATACATCATAATCTGAAAGTGCTTTTCTGCCATTAATATCTTCAAGCTCAATAAAAAATCCAACAGATACTACCTCTCCGCCTAATCGCTCAATCATTTTACATGTTGACAATGCAGTACCACCAGTTGCAAGTAAGTCATCGATTACAGCTACTTTTTGCCCCTTTTCTATAGCATCCTTATGCATTTCCAATTTATCTGTACCATATTCAAGCTCATATTCAAAACTAATAGTCTCTGAAGGAAGCTTGCCAGGTTTTCTTACAGGAACAAATCCAACTCCAAGCTCGTATGCAAGAGGTGCACCTATTAAGAATCCTCTTGCTTCAGGTCCTACGATGACATCAACATTCTTATCTCTTAGATGCTTTGCCATTTCCTTAATGCAAGAATTAAACGCTTCCTTATCCTTTAATACAGTTGTTATATCTCTGAAATTGATTCCTTCCTTAGGAAAATCTAAAATGCTTCTAATTTTACTTTTAAAATCCATTATGCTTCCTCCTCTAAAATAAAAATTTGAGTTTTTCTTTTAAACTTATAATTTCATTGGGTATATGATTTAATTTGTCATAAATTAGAACACTAGTTATATCAATTTTATTATTAGGTTTTTTGAATAATTTTACAAATAAAATTCCATGTTTAATAGTATAGTCTAATAGTTCTGCTCCTTTTAGTATTTCAAATATAATTATTAGCTTAAACCTGTTAATATTGATACCCATTTTAATAGACAATGATTCCAAATATTTGTCTATATCAATCTTTAGATAATCTTCTTTTCTAGATATGAGAGTTTTATAGACTAATCTAATATGGGCAATGTCAGGCAATAGTTCTTCTATAAAACATCTATTAACTTTAAAATCCTCTTCAACTAATAAGATTTTAAAGTTATTATGTTTAAAAAAATTTATAGTATTGATCAGATAACTTTGTGCAAAACACATATCATACATAATAACTTTATCGTACCTAGTTTTATCAATATAATCTAAATTAGCATTAATTATAATATTGCACAACTTATGTTCCATTGGTTTATTATAGCTAATGCCAACTTTTCGAATAAAATCTCGCCCTTCATACTGCATTACATCAAGTAATCCAGACAAATTCAAAAAATTATTAATGATAACCAGTACACTATTATTTTCCTTGATACTATCTACTATGTATCCTATTCTTTTATATTTATCTGAATATTCTACAGTTGTATTTAATAAATCAATTTCTAATTCTGTACCATATACTTCAATGTCCTTAATTCCAAATAAAAAAGAATTAATATAATCGTCAGATTTGCATAACTGTTCTTCGTATGAAATGATAATATCTTTTATTAGTAGTTGAACACATTGCTGACCTAGGTAGTCATTTACATCCAAAGATACAACTAAATCAATTTCTTGACCAACTTTTAAGATATTAAAATATCCTCCAAAATTAAAGCCAATACAGTCTATAGATTGGTTATTTTTCTCTACAGCTAGCTTCAAATGCCTGCCATCTTTCCCAACTGTTCTAATTGTCTTTATTAAAGCTTTTCTCAATAGAAAGCTTGGACTAGGATTATCTATACCAAATGGTTCTAGTGACTCTAGCTCATAGGCTGTTTCTAATTGAATTTCTTCAACATCAATCTCCGCATCAACAATGGTCTGTGGTATAAAGTCTACATCGTCAAGAATTCTATCTGCAATATCATTTATTTTCTTTCTAAATTCTTGTATATTATTTTTCGCTATTGTAAGACCTGCTGCTTGGCTGTGTCCGCCAAACTTCACAAGTAGCTCTTTACATTTGCTTAAATTTTCATATAAATTAAATGTTGATATGCTTCTAGCTGAACCCCTTCCTTCATTTCCTTCAATAGATATGAGGACACTAGGTCTGTGGTATTTTTCTGTTATTCTAGAACTTACTATACCTATAACTCCATTGTGCCAGTTTTCAGAGGCTACAACTAAAACTTTTTCTTTTTCCAAATCAATTTCCCTATTAATTATTTCTTCAGCTTCTTTTAAGATTCTTGCTTCAATATTCTGTCTTTCTAAATTTTCTTTATCTAGTATCTTGGCTAGCATTAGTGCTTCACTATATTCTTCGGCAATAAAGAGGTGGACGGCATACTTTGCCATTCCAATTCTACCTATAGCATTAATTCTCGGACCTATTACAAAACCAATATGTCCGCTTGTAACTTCTTTATTAATAAGACCAGTAACCTCTAATAAAGCTTTAATTCCATTATTACTAGTATGTTTAATCATATTAAGACCATTTTTAACTATAATTCTATTTTCACCTGTCAGCGAAACCACATCAGCTACAGTACCTATTGCTACAATAGGCAGTATGCTCTCATAGTCTATATCTATATTTAGCCTTAAAGCTAAAGCTTGTATAAGTTTTAAGGCCACTCCCACTCCAGCTAGTTTGGTATATGGGTACTTGTTGTCAGCACGATTAGGGTTAATGACTGCTACTGCATCAGGTAGTTTCTCACCACATGCATGATGATCAGTTATTATTAAATCTATTCCTATTTCTTTACAATGTTCAGCTACTTCAAAAGACTGTATTCCACAATCAACACTTATTATAAGCTGTCCTTCCCTTTCTCTAATATAATCAACAGCTTCATTGTTAAGTCCATAACCTTCAGACATTCTATTAGGAATATAAAATTCTACATCATTATATAAGGCTTTGAGAAAAATAATGAGTATAGATGTACTAGTTACTCCATCAACATCATAGTCACCATATATCCAGATTTTCTCTTTTTTATAAATAGCACTAGTGATTCGTTCTACGGCTAATTCCATATCCATTAATAAAAAAGGGTCAAAAAAGTTTTTAATATCTGGGTTTAGATAATCCTCAGCTTTACTTAAATCAAATATTCCTCTATTAGCCATAACCTTTGAGGTAAGTCTTGAAATGCCAAGACTTTTACTTAATTTATCTACTATTAGCTTGTCATTTTCAGCAACCTTAACAAGACTATTGAACTTTATCATTTGCTCACCTACTAATAGAAATACATTATAATTATATCTTATACTAAAATACTGTTCAACAGCAACTAAATTTCTTATA
>NZ_FMDO01000039.1 GCF_900095305.1 Proteiniborus sp. DW1
GAAAGATAAAAACTGCCAAATGACAGTTTTTATGCTCTATTAATGTCTGCATTATTTTTACCTTTAGTCCTAGTTTTTAAAAGATACCATATTGGACTTGCAATAAATATTGATGAATATGTTCCTGCTATCATCCCCACAATTAAAGGAAACGCAAAGTCTTTAATAGCATCAACACCTAAAATATACAAGGTAACTATTGCTAATAGTGTTGTTGTAGTAGTATTAATAGTTCTAGACAATGTTTGCTTTATACTTGTATTGACAATATCCTCATATTTTTCATTTTTCATAAGCTTTAAGTTTTCACGCATCCTATCAAATATAACAATTGTATCATTTATTGAATAACCTACAATAGTTAGTATAGCAGCTACGAAGGTACTATCTAAGGGTATATTAAATGCTGCATATACAGCAAGCACAACTAGAGCATCGTGAACCAAAGCAATTATAGCAGCTATACCAAATTTAATCTCAAATCTAAATGAAGTATAGACTAATATACCTATTGTAGCTAGTACTACTGATAGTAATGCTTTTTTTTGAATTTCACTTCCTATAGCAGGTCCAAATTTTTGGGATTGAATAAGAGCTTCATCTTTAAGTCCATATTTTTCCTTAAACTTAGTAAATATTTCATTTCTTTCCTGACTATCTAAATCTAAAGTAGATTTTATTATTATTTCCTCTTTGTCGGTACCAGCATGAATTATACTAGCTTTCGTATCAAATGTATTTGTAATTTTCTTGATATCTTCAACAGGAACTGTCTGCCCAAAATCTATTTGCAACATGGTTCCACCAGTAAAGTCCAAACCAAGGTTTAGCCCAGTTGCCAAACCATATAGAATGCCAAATACTATTACAATTGCAGATAATATAAAAAATATACTTCTCCTCTGAATAAAGTTCACAATACTTCCTCCTTTAAGCACCATATAATTTTGTATTCTTTACTATGTTCGTTCCAATAAATAGCTTTAATAGGAATTTTGTAATAAATACAGCTGTAATCATTGACGCAACAATACCTATTATTAAAGTTACTCCAAAACCCTTTATTGGGCCAGTTCCAAAACTATATAGCACTAAACCTGCAATAAAAGTAGTGATATTTGCATCTAAGACACTTGATAATGCTCTTTTATATCCACTATCTACTGCTGTTCTAAGAGTTTTACCTAGTTTTAGTTCTTCCTTAATCCTTTCATATATAACTACATTAGCATCTACAGCCATACCTATTGAAAGTATTAAGCCTGCAATGCCAGGCAAAGTTAATTTAACTCCTAAAACTATCATAATACCAATAACCAACATTACATATATTGACAATGCAATATCTGCTATAAAACCTGGTATTCTATACATTATTAACATGTATAAAAATATAAGTATTAAACCTATAGCTCCCGCATAAATGCTTTTATCAAGAGACTCAAGGCCTAATGTTGGACCAATTACAGATGTTTGAATTTCTTTAAGCTCCACTGGTAAAGCCCCTGCTCTAATTAAAGTTGCTAGTTCACTAGCACTTTGAACATCGAATCCTCCCTCAATAACTGCTTTACCATCATTTATTTCTGCTCTAACCACAGGACTTGAAATAACTTTATCATCAAGTATTATAAAAATTACCTTATCTTGATCAGCAATCTTATTTGATAACCTAGAAGTAGCCTCTGCAAAGCTTTTAGCACCCTCTTTGTCAAATTCTAAAGTTACAACTGGTACTTCTAGTCCTGTGCTCCCTGTTTGAAAAGCAACCTCCGACTTTTTAACATTTTTTCCAGTCACCACTACATTACCTTCGGGATCTACAAACTGAAGTTGAGCAGTTTTACCAATCATATCAAAAGCTTGCTGTACATCATTTAAGCCTGCTAGTTCAATTCTAATTCTCTTATTACCTTCTTTAACTATATTTGGTTCAGCCACACCTAAACTGTCTACTCTTTGTCTAATAATAGTAATTGCTTGTTCAATTTTTTTATCTAACTCTGCCCCCGTTTCATCTGTCTGAGCTTCTAATAAGACATATACTCCACCTGCTAAATCAAGTCCTAACCCTACCTTTTCTCTTGCTGTAGGAATTTTAATATTTCCTATTTCAATACCATATATTGCACCATAAGCTACAACACCTACAAGTGCAATAATTAAAATAAACAATAAAATATTTTTCAGGTTCATAATATTTACCCCTTTCCTTTTCATAAGGTTTATTATACAACTTTTCATTATCCTAAATCAATGTTAAGTTTTCATCATTTTTTGTGTTTTTCTGCATACTTGACATAGTCTTTTGCAGATTGCTTCAATTGCTCTATCTCATCATCAGTTAAACTTCTAACTACCTTAGCTGGTGAACCTAAAACCAATGAACCAGAAGGAATTTGTTTCCCTGTTGTCACAATACTTCCAGCTCCAATTAATACATTGTCCTGTATCTCAGCTCCATCTAGTATAATTGCTCCCATACCTACTAATACGTTGTTCCCTATTTTACACGCATGCACTATTGCATTATGTCCAACTGTTACATAATCACCTATTTCAGTATTATAATCTTTACTTATGTGAATTACTGTACCATCTTGTATATTAGTATTATTTCCAATAGTAATAGTATTTTCATCTCCTCTTAAAACACAATTATACCATATACTGGTATACTCCCCAAGCACAACCTTTCCAATAACTTCAGCACTTTCAGCTATAAAGCAAGTTTCATGTATATTTGGTTTTATTCCTTCATACTCAATAATCATTAACTCTCCTCCATAACATAAAATAAGTGTCTCTATTGAAACATTAATAACTAATAGCTTTATAGAAAATGATTAGCGAAAAACGAAAACGCATTCTTTAATAAAAGTTATAAAATAGTACTCTTCTACCTAATTATAGAAATTAAAACTTGATAAAGCACTTTACGCATTAGTTTTAAAAAATATAAAAGCAGTGGTTGCCCACTACCCTATGTAACAACAACTTTCCGCTATTTTTTCTACTAAATGAACTCTATGTACTTCCTATTAGTTTAAAATGTAGCACACTGATTATAACACAATTGTAGTACTATTTAAAGACTTATTTTATGTTAATTCCAATCATACCACCTATGCATCCTATTAGTATGGCTATAAACCCTTTAATTAATAGATAAATATCAGTAGTAAAATCTTTGATAAAAATTTTATTAATAATAAGGATTATAAGAAAATACAATATTCCAATCAGTCCTCCTGTTAGCCATCCTTTTCTTTCTAATTTCCTTGAAGTTAAAATGGCTCCAGAAGTAATTCCTAAAATCATAATTACTGTATTAATCAATGGTATAAATTCTTCTGAAAGCTTGGTATATGTCAAAATTATAGTAAATATGATTATTAATATAAAAGTAAGTAATAATCCCAAAAAAGCACCTCTTATAATATCTATAAAGTAGCTTGAACTATTTTGATTTTTTGAATAACTCATTAATCCACCTCCCATATCCTTAATCAATATTTATGCATGCGCCACCAATTTATTACAAAAAATAAAAAAAGATCTTCCTAGTTTTTTAGTATTTACTAAGAAAATCTTTTCATCTCAAAAAAGTTAAGTTTTAAGATCTATCTATTTTTCTGATGCTTCTGTAGATGATTGGATATTACCTATTGCCCATTTAGCAATATCAAATCTTGTCTTATCAGCTCCTACTTCTATTGTTATAACTTCATCCTTAATCTTTACAATCTTGCCATAGATTCCTCCAATAGTTAGTACCTCATCACCTACTTTTGCACTGTTTCTCATTTCCTTAATCTTTTTGTCCTTTTTTTGCTGTGGTCTAATTATAAAGAAATAAAAAATTGCCAAAAATAATACTGGAAGCATCAAGGTGGATAATAAGTTTCCAGTTGGCGAATTGCTTTGTGTTGTGGCTCCTAATAAAATAAATTCCTTCAAGCTGTTCCCTCCTTTCTCCTATGTAGTATTCTACATTTTAAAAATAAATCCTTTATTTTTATTTTGTATATCCATATTTATTGTAAAACTCATCCTTGTATTGGAGAAGTCTGTCTTCTCTAATTGCTTCACGTATATTTTCCATAAGTTTTATTAAAAAGTATAGATTATGTATAGTTGCCAATCTAGCACCTAATATTTCATCTACATTAAAGAGATGTCTTATATATGCTTTAGAATAGTTTTGACAAGTATAGCAATCACATTCAGGATCTAGCCTAGAAAAGTCTCTTGAATATTTAGCATTTCTTATAACAACCTTTCCATGACTTGTAAGAACAGTCCCATTTCTTGCTATTCTAGTTGGCAATACACAATCAGCCATATCAATACCTCGAATTACTGCCTCGAATAGATAATCTGGGCTACCAACTCCCATTAAATATCTCGGCTTCTCTTTAGGTAATAAAGGTACAGTAAAATCTAACATCTCACACATTAATTCAGATGGCTCTCCTACACTTAGTCCTCCTATTGCATAACCGGGAAAATCTAAATCAATAATCTCCTTTGCACTTTGTTCTCTTAAATCTTTATACATTCCACCCTGAACTATACCAAATAATGCCTGGGTATCTGGATTTTTATTAGCTTCTTTACATCTCCTTGCCCATCTTGTAGTTCTTTCCAAGGATTTTTTAACATAATCCCAATCACTTGGATAAGGAGCACATTCATCAAATGCCATAATTATATCCGAACCTAATGAATTTTGAATTTCAATAGATTTTTCAGGACTAATAAAGTGTTTAGAGCCATCAATATGTGATCTAAATTCTACTCCTTCTTCAGTAATTTTTCTTAAATCTCCTAGACTAAAAACCTGAAATCCTCCACTATCTGTTAATATAGGTCTATCCCAGTTCATAAACTTGTGTAAGCCTCCTGCTTCTTCTATAAGTTTATGTCCAGGTCTTAAATATAAATGATAAGTATTACTTAAAATTATCTGAGCTCCTAGTTCTTTCAGTTCCTCTGGTGTCATTGCTTTTACAGTAGCTCTAGTCCCAACTGGCATGAATATAGGGGTTTCAATAACTCCATGAGGAGTATATATCTTACCTAGTCTAGCCTTACTATCCCTTGCCTCTTTAATTAACTCATATCTAAATACCATTGCTGCCTCCCTAATTTTAAAGTGTTCTTCTATAGTATCTCTTATTTAATAAACATTGCATCTCCAAAGCTAAAAAATCTGTATTTTAGCTTAATTGCCTCATTATAGGCATGTAAAATATTCTCTCTACCTGCCAATGCGCTTACTAGCATAATTAAAGTTGATTCAGGTAAGTGAAAGTTTGTAATTAGTCTATCTATGACCTTATATTTATATCCAGGATAAATAAATATATTAGTCCAGCCATTCTTAGGAAGTACCTGCCCTTCCTCATTACTTGCTGATTCTATAGTTCTTACAGAGGTAGTACCTACTGCTACAATCTTACCTCCTGCTTTTTTTGATTCATTAATTATATTAGCAGATTCTTCATCGATTTCATAGTATTCATAGTGCATATCATGCTCTTCGATATCTTCAACCTTTACTGGTCTAAAAGTCCCTAATCCTACATGAAGCGTGACATAGACAATATTAACTCCCTTTTCTTTAATTTTTTGTAACAAAAATTCGGTAAAATGAAGACCTGCTGTAGGTGCTGCAGCTGAACCTTCCTTCTTTGAATATACAGTCTGATATCTTTCCTTGTCTTCTAACTTCTCTTTAATATATGGCGGTAAAGGCATCTCTCCAAGTTCATCTAGTATTTGCTCAAAAACTCCATCATATTTGAATTCTATAATTCTAGTTCCACCATCTTGTACTGCTAATATCTCACCTTCCATTAAGCCTTCTCCAAAGTCAAATACCCCGCCTGGCCTTGCCTTTTTTCCCGGCTTTACTAGTACCTCCCATTTATTATTATCTATTCTCTTTAACAGTAAAAATTCTACACTGCTTCCTGTATCTTTCCTACGTCCAAATAATCTTGCAGGGATTACTCTCGTATTATTTAATACTAAGCAATCTCCCTTATCTAAATATTGCACTATATCTGAAAAAACGCCATGCACTATCTCTCCAGTATTTTTATCTAAAACTAAAAGCCTAGAACCTTCTCTATTTTCTATAGGGACCTGTGCTATAAGCTCTTCTGGTAAATCAAAATAAAAATCTTCTCTTTTCACTGCAACCATCCTTTACTTAACTTTTGCTCCAGTATAGTAGTATTCTAATATTTCCTCGTAGCTATATCCTAGTTCAGCCATTTTTTTAGCTCCCCATTGGCTCATACCAACTCCATGACCCCAACCCTTACCACTAAATACAAATTTTCCATCACTATTTAATAAGCCTTGTACTTTTTTATCTGTTAATTCTGTTCTAACTGTACCATCAGTTATAGTAACGCCCTTCGACAATAGATTAGTATTTAAAGACTTTGCTCCATCAGATGACAGTATATTTACATTATCTAATGATTGCTTCTCAATACTTCCATTATTTGTATTATAAACATAAATCTCTTGTGTTAGTGAACTACTATTTTTCCCATCACCAAAATAAACTTCATATAAAGTGCTCTTTATATTATTAGCTCCAAATACTTGTCTAACCTTTTCTTTCTTTAATACTTGTGACCCCATTGTACCCCTAATCATTAGTTCTATTACTCTTCCACTTTCGGATGTAGACAACACAGAGACATCTGTTATATGCCCTACATCTAAGCCATTTTCAATTAGCTTTGTTCTTATTTCTTCATCACTAATTATAAATTGCCATGAGTCGTAAGGAGAACCTAGTGAAAAACTATCATCTACTCCCCTAAGATAGGGAACTTTATTACTCCATACATTTTCACTGTCTTCAGTATAGCCTCCACTAGATGAATGATAATAAGCTTCCACTAGTTCATTATTATACATTAAAATCCTTCCTAAAGTTTCGTTTACTGCCCTGTTTGTCATTATGGTTTCCGATTTATATCCTCCATATACTTGGCAATGTGAAGTATCACATAAATCGTAGCCTTCATTCGAATGCTTATTACTGTTTATCAGAGCATAGTTCCTTGCTGCAACTGCCTGTGCCTTTAATGCCTCTAAAGGCCAAGATGGATAAGTCTCTTTGGGAACAACTCCATATAGATAATTTTTTATCTTTACAGTATTAATTATTATTAATTCATCCCCTGTTCTAGAAAAAGTTATATAATCTCTATAGCTATTATTCTCAATATTAATTACACTTTCATCGCTTGCATTTAATGAAGATAAATAAATACCTTGATTTTTGTCAAACATCAATAGTATTTCATTGTATTCATCAGTTAACATAATTCTATTCTTGTTGTTATTTTCTATCTCATTTTTTCCACCCAAGTAGTCTGAATATTTTATAGCTTCTTCGTAAGCTATATTTTCATCTAAATATTGACCTACCCAAATTTCAAATATATCTTGATTATAATAAATAAATGCATCAATATTTAAATCCCTAAGATACTTAACTTCATAAAGTGCTTCTTCATATGAAGAAAAAGCTTTATCAGTCTTTATATGAATAGGTCCGTATGTAGCTTTGTAAATGTCATTAGTTTTCAGGAGATTTCCATATGTGTCTATATAATAGCTGTCAACTCTAGTAAACAGTTTTCTATTATTAACTTCTAAGAAAGGGCTAAAGCCTTTATCCCATGTACCCAGTTGGAAACCATCGCTACTTAAGCTTGATACATAATTAAGCTCTGACTTTAAAACTGACTTAAGAGCAATCCTAACATACTCATCATCATATGTATTCTCATATGCTAATACTTGTTCAGATAGAGTAAAAGTTAAAAATAAGGCTAAAATAGTTAGTAAAATACTTCTCTTCAAAATAATCCCCCTCATTTTCCATAATAATTAGTCTTCCTTATACTCTATACCAAAATAATCATAACATCTTTTAGTTGCAACTCTGCCTCTTGGTGTTCTGTTTAAAAAACCTAATTGTAATAAATAAGGTTCATAAACATCTTCTATGGTAGTTCGCTCTTCACCTGTTGAAGCAGCTAAAGTATCTAACCCCACAGGTCCACCTTCAAAATTATTAATTATAGTCATTATCAATTTTTTATCTACATTATCTAATCCTAATGGATCGATTTCAAGAAGCTTTAGAGCTTTATCTGCAACAATTTTAGTTATTTCCCCATTCTCTACTACTTGTGCATAATCCCTCACTCTTTTTAATAATCTGTTAGCAATTCTTGGAGTTCCTCTAGATCTTTTTGCAATCTCTTCAGCCCCCTCCCTATCGATTCTAACTCCAAGTATATTTGCTGATCTGATGACTATTTCCTTTAAGCTTTCTATATCATATAAATCTAATTTACACATAACCCCAAATCTATCTCGTAATGGAGAAGTTAATAGACCTGCTCTTGTTGTAGCTCCAATAAGTGTAAATTTAGAAATGTCTAGCCTAATTGACCTAGCGCTCGGTCCCTTACCTATTATGATATCAAGGGCATAGTCTTCCATGGCAGGATAAAGCACTTCCTCAACACTTCTGTTTAATCTGTGTATTTCATCTATAAATAAAACATCATTTTCCGCTAAATTAGTTAAAATAGCTGCTAAATCTCCTGCTCTTTCTATAGCTGGACCTGATGTGATCCTAATATTTACTCCCATTTCATTTGAAATGATATTAGCAAGTGTAGTTTTACCTAGTCCAGGTGGCCCATATAACAGCACATGGTCTAGTGGTTCTTTTCTACCTTTTGCAGCTTTAATAAATATATCTAATTTTTCCTTTACTTTATGCTGTCCAATATACTCATTTAATGTCTTAGGTCTTAAAGATAATTCAACATCAATATCTTCTTCTATCAGACTCCTAGTAACGATTCTATTATTTATTTCTTCCATGTTTCAAATTTCCTTTCTTTATTTTGATAAGTTTCTTAGTGCTAGCTTTATAATTTCCTCAGTCTTTTTTCCTTCAGTATCTATTTTAGATAATGCCTTAAATATTTCGCTTCTAGTATAGCCAAGAGAAATCAAGGCTATTATAATTTCTTCTGTCTCGTCCAATGGAATAAATTCATCAGTTCCTTCATCATAAGTAATATCTCCATCAATTTTATCTTTTAATTCAAGTATGATTCTTTCAGCAGTCTTTTTCCCAATTCCAGGCGCTCTTGAAAGTGTACTAGTATCCTTGTTAATTATAGAGTTTTTAATAGCTGATGTTGTAAGTGTTGATAGTAGTCCAATGGCAACTTTAGGTCCTATCTTTGTTACTGTTATAAGGAGCTTAAACATTTTAAGTTCCTCTTCAGTAGTAAATCCATAAAGACTCATATTATCTTCTCTCACAATTAAATGTGTCAATATTTTTCTATTAGTCATATTTTGACCTATATCCACTATGGAGTTTTTTGAAGTATATACAATGTAACCAATACCATTATTCTCTACTACTATGTAGTCCTCTCCTATATCTTCTATGCTACCTTTTATATATTGATACAAAAAATCACCCCTATTTCATTTTAAACATATCTCTAAAGCTACCAGAATGTGCATGACAAATAGCAACGGCTAGTGCATCTGCAACATCATCTGGTTTAGGTGTTTTTTCAAGATTTAAAAGTATTTTAACCATCTCTTGTACCTGTCTCTTGTCAGCTCTACCATATCCAACTACACCCTGTTTTACTTGAAGAGGAGTATACTCATAAACCTCTATTCCTTTATTCACAGCAGCTAAAATTTGTGCACCTCTTGCTTGTCCTATTGTTATTGCTGTTTTAGTATTCTTGTTAAAAAAAAGCTCCTCTATTGCCAGAGCATCAGGTTTATATTTTTCAAGCAAGACAGAAATCTCATCATATACAGCTTTTAATCTTATGGGAAAAGAGTATTCGTTGGAGGTTTGAACCGCACCATAATCTATAACTTTAAACTTGTTCCCCATGTATTCTAAAACTCCATACCCTACTATTGCTATCCCTGGATCTATTCCAAATATTATCACATATATCAGCTCCATTCATTATATAAACATAATTCGATATAATTCTTGTAAATCCTTTAGTCATCTATTTAATAATATATAATTTTGTAAAGGGCTTCAACTAAAAAATAAGAATAAATGTTCTGGTGTTTCTGATATATGTTATATATGTTATATATGTTATATATGTTATTAAAAAATTTATAAATAATTTGAGAGAAAAGTTCAAGTTAAGTAAGCTTTTGTTATGTTAAGAAACTCCTTGTTCATAAATACATAAATATAAATTTCTAACACAATGCTATAAACTAAAGAAACTTTTATTGAAGCTCATTAACAAATATGCTTCTTATGTAAGTACATCGATGTAGACCTTTCATATTCGTTATAAAAAAGTCAGGATAAAATATTTTTAATATCCTAACTTTTTTATATATTTATTAGCTTATGTAATTTTCCAATATATCCTCTAATTCTTCTTTGCTATTTGTAATTATACCTTTTTCAAGTTTTTTTTGATCTACTTCCTTTAGTAAGGATATTGGTGAATCATTATAAATTTTTTTAATTAGTCTCTCCCCATTTTCTCCAATTGTAAAAACAGCTATTTTCCCATTCTTTACGCCTATTATGTAGTGGTTTTGACATAGATGGTCTTTATTAATTTTTACTAGTATTTTTTCATGAGAAAAACTCTCAATTTCCCATTTTGGATGATTTCCCTTTATATATTTCTGAAAGTCGTCCTCACTCATGTTAACCATATGATTTTCTAATTCTACTGTCTTGATAGCTTCATGACCACACTCTGAATAATAAATCTTATACTCTAGTATAGTACTTGGTCCTATTTTTTCTTCATTTACCATTCCAGTTTCATGATTATCATCATCTATATCTATTGTATCTATCCTTTCATCTTCTGGATTATCCTGACTGCCTACAATATTTTCAATTTGCGGTTGTGATTTTTGATTTGTGTTTTTTATTCCTATAAAATATCCTGATAACATACCAGCTGCAGCAAGTCCAAATAAGATTGCTATAGTAGAAACTACTGAAATTCTTTTCATAAATATCCCTCCCACACTATCTAATTAGATATTTTTCCCAATATCTATAAAAGTATACATTTAAAAGAAAGCGGGGAATGAATTTGGTGCTCATTACATTTGAACTATGCTGCAGCTATATCAAATCTTTGATCTAGTGTGACTGTGATACTCAAAAACCTGATTCAGAACTTCCTTGTTCCCTGAATTATTTCATAAATCGGGTTAGAAAAAACCTGCATATTGCAGGTTAATTATTTATCTCAGCTATCTTAAATCCAGCTTTTTCAATTTTTTCAATAAGCTCATCTACTTCAGTTATATCTACTCTAACTACTACTTGGTAGACATCCATAACTTTTGCATCCATTACTGCAAAGTTAGCAATATTTACATTAGCCTTTCTTATAGTCTCTGTAAGTTTTGCAATTTGTCCTGGAATATCATAAACATTTATGAGAATCTTTGTACCTCTATTTAGACCAAAAATTTCGGAAAATGCATTAAATATTGAACTATGGGTCAGTATTCCTTTAAAATCACCCTTATCATTTAAAACTGGAAGAAATGGAGTTCTAAACTCATTTAATAAATAAGATGCCTTTTCAATATACACATTTTCATTAATTGTTTTAACATCTGATTTATATAAATCTTTAACCTTAGTTTCTTTCAAATACTTTTCTTTGTCTGTATATCCTTCTTCAAAGTAGTGTCTAAATATAGTCTCCTTCATTAGAATACCTACAAATTTGTCCCCATCTAAAACTGGTAGAGATAGAAAATCTCCCTTTATAATTTTATCTAAGGCCTCACTTATACTATCTTCAATTTGAAGCATTACAAGCTTATCTTTAGAAAGAACATGATTCTTTACGTACATGAGTACTCCCCCTTATATAATAATATTAAGAAAACTTAATATATTTATTCAACAATAATCTTATAAATCCTCCTCATCTATTAATATTAATTACCCCATTTGTTAGTTTATAATCAATTTATATACTTATTTTCTTAATATTATCTAGTAATACATACCCAGTACTTTATCATTTACTGCATACCAAAAAGCTTCTTTATATATAATTTTCATTTTCTTAATCAATGCATTTACAATAGATATGTATACCTTGTCTATTTCCTCCTCTTGTAAAAAATGTTTTTCTTCACTTATATGTATATCATTATATTCAAAATTCATTTTTAATTGCTTGTTTATATATTTATCTAGCTCAATAATTTTCTTCTTAATTATTTTATTTGTAAAGGTATATACTAGAGATTCAATATATCTATCTCTTCTTTCTCTATTATCAATTTCCTTTATACATCTTTTTTTCATATCTTTTACTGATTTATCAGAATTGTTAAAATGAAAAAGATGATCTATTTTGTAAATCTCTTCTAAACCATATACATCTAAGGCTTTTTTTTCAACAATATTTGTCCACTTTTTATTAGAATAACCATGCTTATAGCCTTCTAAATAAAAACAAAGTTCTAGTCTATTAATATCTTCATGAATGATGTAACTTAAGTTACTAGAGATGATTTCACTATCATCCCTGTTTATAAGTACATACTTAATTTTCCTTTTTAAATCATTTCTACTCATATATTTTGGGTATATGCTAGATATATTTTCTTCCAAATCATATAAAGCTAGAAGGATATAGATTGAATTAATATCGTTACTAAATAGAAACTTATCTCTCAAGCCTCTATACATATCTCGTGTTTTCACTGATAAAGTTTCCATAAGACAATCCCCTCCCACTAGCAATTATTGCCATAATGATAACTGTTATAACATATATAAAGGATATTTTTGCTTATAGATAAAAAACACTCTCTATATTATATATCGACAAAAGAGAGTGTTTTCAAATAAGTTTTTTTCTCTTATATATCTAAATCCTCTGGCATTTCCCAATTGTGATAAACTTGTTGAACATCGTCGTTATCTTCAAGTATGTCTATTAATTTAAGCATGTTCTTAATGTCTTTTTCATCTTCAAGCTTTGTTTCGTTTTGAGGAATAAAAGTTATTTCTGAAGTTGAAAATTTGTAGCCTGTTTCTTTTAATGCTTCCTTCACCTGTTCAAAGTTCTCTGGTGTAGTAGTGATTTCAAAGTATTCTTCTTCTGAGCTAAAATCCTCTGCTCCTGCTTCAATAGCTTGAAGCATTAATTCTTCTTCATCTATATCTTCAGCTCTATCTACAATTAAAAGTCCTTTTCTATCAAACATCCAAGAAACGCAACCTGTAGAGCCTAAGTTACCGCCAAATTTATCAAATGCATGCCTCACGTCAGAAGCCGTACGATTTCTGTTATCAGTCAAACATTCAACAAAAACAGCAACACCTGCAGGACCATAGCCCTCATAGGTAATTTCTTCAAAATTAGCTCCTTCTAGGTCTCCAGAACCTTTCTTAATAGCTCTTTCTATATTATCGTTAGGCATGTTTTCCGCCTTAGCTTTTTCAATTGCATTTTTTAAGTTCGTATTATATTCAGGGTCAGGTCCACCTTCTCTAGCTGCTACTGTAATATATCTTGCAAGTTTTGTAAACAACTTTCCTCTCTGAGCATCAGCTTTTCCTTTCTTGCGTTTTATCGTAGACCATTTAGAATGTCCAGCCATTTTAAATCCTCCTTAATTGATTCTGAAAATATTTTAGCATATTTTAATAGCTACATCAATGTATAGTTAGATGGTATTTGTTTTAAATTTTATATTTTTGCATAAAATTCTTTGTTATTATATCATTTAATTTAATAAAATAAAAGACGAATGTAAAACACTCGTCCTTGTATCAAGAATCTAGTTTGTTTTGCATCTCCATACGCTTCCTCCATGCATGGAGCCCCAGTGAAACTCCTATTACACCATATGCGACAAATGCCCTAAAGAATTCACCTATTTGAGCTTCACCAAATAGATTCTTACCAGCATTAGGAGAAACAATAAATAATGTATGAAATAGAATTACTCCTAGTAATGCTTGCCCGACTGTTGCCTTTGATACAGAAGCTCCCCCTATTAACAAAGCCGCAATTGAAAAAGTTGCAATTTGTACATGACTTCCATAAGTGTTTAATGTTCCTAGGTTTTGTAGAAAGATCAACTGTCCCCAAGCAGCAAGTACTGTAGATATGGTGATTGCTAATACTCTTACTTTATTCACATTAATACCTGAAACCTCTGCTATATGCTGGCTGTTTCCCACTGTTCTAAAATCCTGTCCTAACTTGGTTTTTACAATTAATATATTGAATAAGCATAGTAATCCTATAAGCAATGAAGTTATTATTGGTAATTCTAGCTTTTTTAACATTTTTATCTCATTAGGCAGTGTATTAATGAACATTATTGAAAAACTTATTACCACTATTACTAAGCTAAGTACTAGATTTGTAACTTGTTTAAATTTATTAGTTTCCCCTTTTTTATTTTCTTTTTTCCTTATTAGTTTGTATGCAAAAAATCCTGCAGCTATTATACCTGCAAATAACAGAACATTAAATAAAGGTAGTTTTAATATATTATCAAGAGAATACATGATTCCATTATTTCTTGATAAATCAACAGAGTTTCTGATTCCAACTCCATCGGGTAGTATTAGGTCAGGATTTTTCATAGGTATTAAGGTACCTACAAGAAATAAGAATAGAAACTGATATAATCCATTAGCAAAGAAGCCAACTATCATACTGGCTATCATCTCTTGACCCTTAGTTTTATTTAGAAGTCTCCCTGTTAAATTGCCAAATAAGATAGCTAAAGGCAAAGAAATAACTGCACATAGAAGAAATCCATATATACCAGGCACACCAAAATGTGTTACAAAAATAATCGAAATTTGTGCTGCCATTGCTCCTATAGTTATGCTAAAGTTTAGGCCCATACCTGCCAATACAGGAATAATTAATGCTAAAACTAGAAAAGTATCTCTAGTAATCCTTGTCAACAACTCATTAGCTATGAAGAATAAAGGCAACTTCGAAACTATAACACCAGTGAAACATATAACTATAAAAAGAATTGTAACACTGTTATTTATCATAATATCCCTTAACATACGGGATAACTTACTTTTTTCTTCCACTTTCATTATGTCTTGTATTTTATTCTCCATGTTCATCACTCTTCACCTCCTACCTTAGTAAGTGCATATAGAATAATTCCATTTTGCACAATAGCTCTCAAAACCTCAGATAGGTTTCCTGCTGTAATTATTAGATTTGCTACAGGGAGCGATATAGTTAAAAGTCCCTGAAATAGAAATGTACCTAATATTACATGATATATTTTAGCTTTTTGAGCAGATGCCCCACCGATTAAAATTGATGCTACTGCAGGAAACGCCATCATTAGAGGACCTTCATAAAGCTGAATAAAACCATAGCTTTGTGAGTATACGATTATACCTATTGCTCCTAGCACTGTAGAAAGAATGATACCTAGTATTCGTGTTTTATCAACATTTATACCTGAAGAAATAGCAAATCTGGGATTATCTCCTGCTGCTTTCATGGCTACTCCTGTTTTACTTCTAGTAAATAAAAAAACAATTAAACATAATCCAAAAAAGAATAACAATAAACCTGTAGGAATTTTAATCCCCGCAATTTTAAACTCCAAAAATTTATTTAAAATTTCTCCAAATGTAGAATCAAGGGCAATAGTAACTCTTAAACCACGACCAATTGGCCAAACCATTTCTGGATGTTTGAATGGTAATAGGATCCACAATATACTCATAAAAGATACAATTGAAAAGCCTGTATATGTTGCCACTAACATTTCTGAACCTTTGATTCTATTTAGAAGCATACCATATACCCAGCCAGTAACTATTGAGAATGGAAGTGAAAACACTATTGAAGCAATAAATGAACTACCACCTGTAAACCCAAACTCAATAGCTAAGAGACTACCCACTAGTCCACAAATAATACCAAGAGGCAAAGCGAAGTTAGGTCCTGTTCCAGATTGTATTGCAGGAACCATAGCTAGAACCATGACTCCATACATTCCAAACCTTCGTAATATATCAGACATTAGTGTTGCAAAAGATAGATCCATTATAACTGCCGTAATTAGTACTAATATGAAAAACAAGCTTATAATTATCCTTGGTAGTCCAAATTTATTGGTAAATCTCTTTATAGTTTCAGTCATATTATAAAGCCTCCTTCCTGTGCATCTTGTGATATTCTCCCGCCATCATAAGACCATAATCAGCATCACTATCTGTTGGCTTAAGAATTCCTTCTACTTTACCTTCTGAAATAATTGCAATCCTATGGCAAATGCCACGCAATTCAGCAAGCTCACTTGATGTCATAATTATGGTCATTCCTAACTCGGTATTCAATTTTACTAGCAAATCCAATACAAGCTTTTTAGCACCTATATCAATTCCCCTCGTAGGCTCTGATACAAACAATACTTCTGGCTCAAGTGTTAACGCTCTTGCAATACAGACTTTTTGTTGATTACCACCACTTAATTTACCAGCTAATTGTTGAGGTCCTGTACATCGAATATCTAGTTCCTCTATCATTTTTAATGCATGTTGTCTAATACCAACATTGTCCTTTTGTGTAAACAATCCAAATCTTTTTAGAAAATTTCCTTTTACCTGCATACTCGTTATAACAATATTATTTTCAATTGAGGATTCTAAAAGAAG
Source organism: Proteiniborus sp. DW1 (assembly GCF_900095305.1). Classification (NCBI taxonomy): domain Bacteria; kingdom Bacillati; phylum Bacillota; class Clostridia; order Eubacteriales; genus Proteiniborus; species Proteiniborus sp. DW1. The sequence goes on from NZ_FMDO01000039.1 coordinate 16,784, forward strand.
CCCTACTCCTCTTCTATCTTCAGATAAAAAGGCAAATCCACGATTTAGAGCTGCTTTTGTATCGTTAAGATTAAAGGGGGTACCCTTTACATAAACTTCCCCAGTAGCTGGATAGAGACCCATAAAACCATTTGAAATACCGATCTTACCTTGGCCTGCTAACCCCCCAATACCTAATATCTCACCTTTTTTTATATCTAGGTCAACGCCCTTAACTTGCTCACCAGGCATATTAACTTTAAGATTTCTTATAGAAATTAGTGTTTCTTTGTTAGCTAAGTCAAGTTCTTCTTCAGATTTTTGTGATATCTGTATCTTCCTTCCCACCATTAACTCTGCAAGTTCTGTTACAGTAGTTTCTTCTTTTTTTCTTGTTGCAACAACTTCACCATCCCTTAGTATCGTAATATTATTTGCTGCTTGCATTACCTCATCTAGTCTATGAGTTATAAACAATATTGATATCCCTGAAGCTGTTAGTCTTTTCATAGCTTCAATTAAATTATCCGCCTCACTTTCTGTTAAAACTGCAGTAGGTTCATCAAATACTAAAAACCTAACATTTTTCTTATCTATCTCTCTAGCTATTTCAACAAATTGCATATATCCAACTGGTAATCCTGCAACCTTTGTCCATTCTTCTATATTCATCCCAAGAGTATTTAGTGCTTTTCTTGAATCATTGGCCATAGCCTTATAATCAAGAGACTTTAATCTACTATCAGATTTTCCAAATAATCTACTTATGAAGTTATGTTTTGTAATTTCCCTATTTATCTTAATATTTTCTGTTATTGTAAACCCTGGTATAAGCATAAACTCCTGATGTACCATCCCAATACCATACTCCATTGCCTCTTTAGGTGATTTTATTTCTACCTTTTCTCCATTAAGACAAATTTCTCCTGTGAAACCTCCTGATGAATATATCACTGGCATTCCGAATAGAATATTCATCAAAGTTGATTTACCAGCACCGTTTTCTCCTAATAGTGCATGTACTTCACCAGGTTTTACAGATAAATCCACACCCTTTATAACCTTGTTTCCGAAATATTCTTTATGTATGTTTTTCATCTGTAATGTGTATCTTGCCTCCATCTAGATTCACCACCCTATAATTTTGTTAAAAATGTAAGGCTGCCAACCTAGGCAACCTTACATTCCTAATGAACCAAGCTCATTTTGCATAATAACATATATGTCTAAAAATTTAAGAAATCAAGTAGAACCAGCTGATAATTGTCATAAGTGACTCCATTCTCTTCTAATGCCATAGTCTTTATATCAACTTGTGCATAATCTTTAAATAGTTCTTGAATTTTAGGAATATCTACTTTGCCTTCAGTATTACCATTTATGTATTGAATTGCATACTCAGCACCAGCTTCTATAAACATCATAGCAACAGGTACTGGCCATGTGGAAAATCTTCCTGTACCATTTTCTTCTGCTATTCTTTTTTTGATTTCTTCAACCACATAGTCTATATTACCTTTTTTGTCCTCTGGAATCTCAATTCCTAGAGCTGAAGGAAATCCATGATAAGGTGATGGACAGCATGGTTGTGGATATATTGCTCCCTCATCTAGTGCAGCTTTAATTAGTGGAACTTGCATTGCACAGTTAGTACTGAAAAATGCAGTGTCCTTACCGTATTGCTCTACCATTCTTGGAACGTCTTCAAGAATAAATTGTTGAGCACCTGATGTTCCTGCATCACCTGTTGGATCTGGAGCCGTAGCATCTACAAATTGCAGACCTATTTCTTCACATTTTTCCTTCATTAAATCTCTTCTTGCTGCAAGAAGTGGATAGGACATGTGTCTTGGGAATGAGTAGTGAACAAAAACTTTTGCCCCTTGTTTTTTAGCCTGTTCAGGTATAGTTGTTCCCATGGACACCTCATCCGCTTGAAATACAACATCAGCCTTTTCTGCTATCATCTTTGGATCTTCCCCTGGTACTCCAGCTATAATTAATATATCTGGATTTATTTCTCTAACTTTATCTATTGCAGCTGCAGTTCCAGGAACTGCCTGAACAAACAATAGAGCCTTAAGATCTGGATCTGATGCCATACTAACTGCGTTTGCTATTGTTGTTTCTTGTTCATCCATAAATTTATCTGGATATGTCATATGGATGATATGCTCTTCTCCATACTTTGCAAGAACATTTTGAGCTGCTCTATATTCTTCTTCATTTTGTGATACAGTATTAGTCATAATGCCAATTTTCCACTTTCCATCTTTTGCTGTTGTAGTTTGATTGCCACATGCTACTGTACTCATAATTATAATTGTGACTAATAAAAACACAATAACTCTTTTAAACATTCAGACTCCCCCTTTTAAACTAATTTTTTAAGTACAAACTCACTTTTGATCTATTACAGCATTACCTTTATACTGGCTTGTATAATACTTATGCAAAAACTTTGAATATTATAATAAAAAATTAAAAATGTTGTTAAAAGTATTTAAATACTAAATTATATTTGAATATTAAGTAAGTAGTATATTAATCTTCTCTATACAAAAAAACGCTTTGTTTTTAATGCTCTGTATATTCTGAACACTTCTTTCGGTAAAAAAAATAAAAGGTAAAGATTAATCTTTACCCTTTTCTTGTATACATCTGTGGAAATCTTCTTTTATGCGCACTTCTATTATACATTGCCTCTATTCTTTCTTTTACACTATCTTTAGCTTCTCCAGTTTTAATATAACCGTCTAATTCAGAATAAGTAAATCCCATTTCTTTTTCATCTGTTTGATTTTCCCATAATCCAGCAGTAGGAGGCTTATTAATAATAATTTCAGGAATATTTAAGTATCTTGCTAATTCAAATACTTCTTCTTTTAGAAGGTCTATAATTGGTAATATATCGACACCGCTATCCCCATGCTTTGTAAAATAGCCAACAGTAAATTCACTTTTATTACTTGTTCCAGTAACTAAATACTTTTTTATTTGTGCATAATAATACAGGGTGGTCATCCTAAATCTAGGCTTAATATTAGATAATGCTAAAATATTATCTGTACTTTCTAACTCAGTTAAATATAAATCATATACACTACTTAAGTCTACTTTTTTTGTTTCAAGGTCTAAGGCACAGGCAACTAATCTAGCATGTTCTTCGTCTTCAGGATTGCTATGACAAGGCATGATAATTCCTAGCGATTCGTCTGGAAATGCTCTCTTAGCTAAAGCTGCTACAACTGCTGAATCTATTCCCCCACTCAGACCAAAGACTAAACCTTTTGAACCTGATTCTTTTACTCTATCTCTTAACCACATAACAATATCTTCACATAGTTCTTGTATATTGCTCATAAGTTTACCTCCAGATAATTTCTAAAACAAATATAGCATATTTTATAAGTCTAAGCAAACATTATTCGAATATACCTGTACTTAGATATCTTTCCCCATTATCAGGTGCTATGACTACTACTCTTTTACCTTTTCCCAGCTCTTTTGCTTTCTTTAAGGCAGCAAATATAGCTGCACCAGAAGATATACCTAATAACAGACCTTCCTCTCTAGCTAATCTTTTAGTCATATCTATTGCGTCTTCATCCTTTACTCTTTCTATTTCATCAATTATCTCTAAATCAATAATTTCAGGTATAAAGCCTGCTCCTATCCCTTGAATTTTATGAGGACTTGGATTTCCCCCTGATAAAACCGGAGATTTATCAGGTTCAACAGCTATTATTTTCAGATTTTTAACGTTTTTCTTTAATATTCTACCTGCACCTGTTACTGTTCCTCCAGTACCTACACCTGCAACGAATGCATCTATTTTTCCCTCTGTTTGTTTTAAGACTTCTATACCTGTGGTTTCGAGGTGTTTTAAAGGATTATGTGGGTTTGCAAATTGTTGAGGCATAAAATAATTATTATTTTCTTTAACTATTTCATTTGCTTTTTCTATTGCTCCCTTCATTCCCTTTTCACCAGGTGTTAAAATAAGTTCAGCTCCATAAGCCTTTAGTAAATTTCTTCTTTCCATAGACATTGTATCAGGCATTACTAATATTACCTTATATCCTTTTGAAGCACCTACCATAGCTAACCCGATACCAGTATTTCCACTAGTAGGTTCAATAATAACAGAACCTTCTTTCAATTTGCCCTCTGCTTCTGCCTTTTCTATCATGTTTAGTGCAATTCTATCCTTTACACTACTGCCCGGGTTAAAATACTCAAGCTTTACAAGTACTTCTGCCATACTATCATCAACTATTTTATTAAGCTTAACTAAAGGTGTCTCCCCAATTAATTCCACAATACTATTAACAACTTTCATATTTATCCTCCTTAATTCCTAGTATTCATATATGTTTTTAAGTATATCTTATCTAATATTTTTGTCAAGTGAATAAGTTCTAACTTTTTTAGGAAAAGTAATATTTATATAAGCTTACTCTTATTATATAAATTTATTCTAGGTGGTTTTATGGTTTTTAAAAAAAGCAAAACTAAATTACTACTAATTGGATTTATAATAGGACTAGTTAATGGACTATTTGGTTCTGGTGGTGGTACCATTGCTGTTCCAGCCTTAGTATTTATACTAGGGCTAGAGCAGCATAAAGCACACGCTACTGCCATTGGTATAATATTTCCCCTATCTCTTATTAGTTCTTTTTTATATTTTAGACATGGTGTACTAAATTTAAAAGTGGCTGGAATAGTAACTTTAGGAGGAATTATAGGAAGCTACATTGGAGCAAAAAATTTAAATAAAGTACCAAGCAATGTTCTAAAAAAGATATTTGGAGCTTTTATGATAATAGCAGCTATAAGGATGGTTATATTATGAAATTATTTTTAATAGGCTTATTATCAGGAATAATTAGTGGGATGGGGATAGGAGGAGGAACCATTCTTATTCCAAGCCTGATAATATTTTCTAACCTTAACCAACACCAAGCTCAAGGAATTAATCTCACTGTCTTTATTCCCATAGCAATTGTTGCTCTAATAACTCATTTTAAAGAAAAGAATATTAATTTGAAAACTGTCACTCCTATATTTTTTACTGGCTTACTTGGCGCATTTATTGGCTCATTGGTTGCAATGAAAATGACTCCATCTTTTTTAAGAAAAATATTTGCAGTTTTCTTGTTTGTCATGGGAACATATGAAATCCTCAAAAAAAACACAAAAAAATAGTCTCTATAAAAAATAGAGACCTTATCACTCTCCAAGTTCAACTAAAACACATACATTATAGGCTATCTTAAAGCCTAACCTTTCAGCCTCTGAAACTAACTCTTGGTTTACTGCACCTGGTTGACACCATAGATACTCTATCTCTAATTCTTTGGCTATAGGAAGTATGTTAAAAATTGACTCAGGGGGTATTATGAAGTTAATAACATCTGGCTTCTTAGGAAGCTCCATCAAAGAATTATAACACTTTTTACCATCTATTTCATCATAACTTGGATTTATAGGATAAGTTTCATACCCACTTTCCTCTAACTTTTTCCATACCTTGTATCCAAATTTCTCCTTTTTTGCAGTAGCACCTATAACTGCCCATACTTTCTTTTCTAGCATTTTCTTTTTTAGTGTTTCAATTTTTTCCATCTAAGCACCTCCTAGTTTATCATATTTACCCAAGAAGAATTAAATTTAACATAATAATAACCTTTACTTTACTATATTGTTATCTTTCACTGAATAATACCCTTCATCTATTTCTTCATATGTCATTCTTGAGCTAGTTAGTTCTGTAAGCAGGTTAATTAAATTCGCTGTGTTTTCTGTTTCACATAAAATTATTAAATTAACAGCATCATCATAAATTACATCGCTAATTATATATTCAAGCCTTAATAATTCATTTTCTACCTTTCCATAAAGAGTATAGTCAATCCTAAACTTCATTTTTTTATAAAGTACTTTATCTACTATGAGACCTGCTTCAAGTCCTATTTTTGCTCCTTTTGTATAGGCTCTTACAAGACCTCCTGCTCCAAGCTTTATACCTCCAAAATATCTAGTAACAACAACTACTACATTCCTTAAATCTTCTTTTTTTATTACTTCTAAAACAGGGATACCAGCTGTTCCGCTAGGTTCACCATCATCACTGTATCTCTGGATATTATTGCTTTCACCAAATACATATGCATATACATTATGGGTAGCATCCTTGTGCTTTGATTTGATTTCCTGTATGAAGGCTATTGCTTCATCTTCACTTATAATTGGCTTTGCATAACCTATAAATCTTGATTTATTTATGATAATCTCATCACTTCCAAAACTATGTATTGTTCTATATTTAGTAAGCATCTCGTTTATCCCCTCCAATTCATAGTTAAATTATATCATTATTATATAAAAAAAATAAAGGGTAGATAATCTACCCTTATACCAAAATAGCTTCCTTCTCTTTTAATTTTAAAAATTTTCTATAAGAAAGGCTTACTAAAGACTTATCTTGACTATAAGTTATCATATCGATAGCTTCGTCAACATTATAAAAGCCTGCCTCTAATATCCCACAATCTTTGTTAACTACATAATTAGTGTCCTTAGCTTCCATGATGAACCATGTTATTTCATTACATACTGGTTGTTGCCTAGAAAAAGAATAAAATTCGTAACTAGTTTCCCCGGCTGTAGATATAATCTCCACATCAAGCCCTGCCTCCTCTTTGACACGCTCCATTGCTGTCTCAGAAGCTAAGAAACCATCACGAATTTTACCTTTTGGTAGAACCCATTCGTTTTTTTCATTTTGCATAATGAAAACCTTTTCATCATGGAAAACAACACCACCTGCGCAACTTCTAAATATCATGGTAAACGCCTCCCTCTTCTTTTATATTAATAATACAATAAGTTTTGAACAATTTCAATACTTTTCAGAAAATTTCATATTTCATTAATTTAATAATAATATGCTTCAATTAAGTTTTTATATTCATAATAAATAATTCTTTTTAAAAAAACTTGACAATTTGAGCTTAAGGTAAGCTCATGGATAGAATTTATTATAGTTTTGATGACTCTCATTCTTCTGTTTTTACTGCTGTTATATATAATTATTACCAAAAAACTAAAAGCTTTAAAAGAATATATACCAACCATTCCTTACTTTTAACACATTGTCTAAGCAAAAATAGGGTAAAATCTGTTTTTTCCCAGAAGGCTACAATTTGTAGCCTTCTGAAGACCTATAGCTGCTTATGTAACTTTGAAAAACTATAATAATTTTTTTCAAATAGATTCAAATACTAAAGAAACGATTTATTAATCCTCACTACTAGTAACAACAAACCGTTTATACTTTTCATAATCAATAGAATCTAGTGTTGTAGTAATTAAGGTCCCTCTCTCTTTATATTCATATCTTTCAACCTTTGTATTGTCAAATAAATAATTTGATAAGCCTCCTTCAAAGTACGGCACTAACAAATCCACTTTATAGAACTTTTGTGGCAAATTATCTTGTATCATTTGAACTAAAAGTTCTATATTGTATCCAGTTTTGGCTGATATTTTTACAATTGGTCCTTGGATATTAGCAATTACTTCGTTTTTCACAATATCTGCCTTATTAAAAACAGTTATTATGGGCTTATCTAATACTTCTAAGTCTTTTAATATATTAAGAGTTGTCTGAGTTTGAATATTTATGTCTTGATTAGTCATATCTATAACATGTAAGAGTAAATCTGCATACTTCACTTCTTCTAGTGTACCTTTAAAAGCTTCTATTAGCTTAGTAGGAAGCTGACTTACAAAACCAACAGTATCCGTAACCAAAAAGCTCTGGCCATTTGGTAGCACACTTTTTCTCAAGGTAGTATCTAGTGTAGCAAATAGCATATTCTCAACATAAACTTCCCTATCTTTGCTGTATCCTTCATCAAGCTTTGTAAGACTGTTTAGTAATGTTGATTTACCTGCATTGGTATAACCGACTAGTGCAACTATAGGTATTTCGGACTCCTGTCTTTTTTTTCTTTTAATCCTTCTTACATTTTCTAATTCTTTCAACTCTTTTTCAATATCAGTGATACGACGAGAAATATGCCTCCTATCCGTCTCAAGCTTTTGCTCTCCTGGTCCCCTAGTCCCAATACCTCCACCCGTTCTAGACAGTTGCTTTCCTAATCCAATTAATCTAGGTAGCATGTATTTAAGTTGAGCTAATTCAACCTGAAGCCTACCTTCTTTGCTAGTGGCTCTTTTTGCAAAAATATCTAGTATTAAATTAGTTCTATCTATTATTTTCCTGTTTAAAATTGATTCAAGATTTCTAATCTGCGCTCCTGTAAGTTCATTGTTAAATACTATGGTATCAATATCTAATTCATCACAGCATAAAGCTATTTCTTCTGCTTTACCTTTACCAATATAATATGCTGTATCTATTCTGTCCTTGTTTTGAACTACTTCACTTACTACTATTCCCCCAGCTGCATAAACTAGCTCCTTTAATTCATTCATAGAACTGTCTATATCAATATCACTTTTTTTATCTAAGTTCACGCCTACAATAAGTACCTTTTCTTGTTTATCAATATTTTGAATATCGTGCATTATTTCACCTCTTAAGAGTATTTTTTACTCATCTAGTAATTTTAATTATATAATAATAGTTATATAATTCAAGTTTTATATTATCTGGTTGCTTAGTCAATAATATTAGGAACCTCTTCTTCGGGTATAAAAACATAGCTCTCAGGTACATCTCCAACTATAATTGTTTCTGCAACTGGAATATTTGTCACTATTTTAATAACATCAGATGCAAGAGGTACTATTACTCTTACTTCAGTAATTATAACTAAATATACTTTATGTATAGTCTGATTTATTCCAGACTCAATAAATTCCGTAGTAAAGTCTACAGTTACGGTTCCTTGAGGAACAATAGTAATATTAATATTGGGTCCCTTAATTAGCTGTGAATTAAGAGCATTACCTATGGGGATCTTAACTGGTTTAGCTGCAACATTTCTAATATTCTCTTGTACTTCTAAAGCTACGTCTGAAGCAATGCTGTTCATCATTATAGTATTAGCCTGCATCATAGTTACTTTACCATCTTTATCAAAGTTAACAAATATGAGATCCTTATATTTAATATCATCTTTTATTTTATTCTTTACTGCCTCGTTTATAGCTTGTGTTGCAACTTTTCTTGCTTGGACTTCTGACACTGCTAAAACAGTAGGTTTTATGTTTTTGTCTATCCAAACAAATCCATATATTAATAAAACAAAAAAGATAACAGTGATAATGAATAGTCTGTTCTTTTTATTTCTTCTTTTCAAAACAACACCCCTTCTACAATATATGTAATTAATTTTAAATGTTTAAAATAATTAATAATATTGTTCTTATATAATAGAACTTTTTTGCAATAATTATAGTCATACTATTATGAATGGAAGCAATAAATAATGGTATACTCCTAATATATTAAATAATTTAATTAATATTATTCTATATAACAATTTTAAGACCAACACAATAGTAGAAGAACATACATTCGTTTTTTAGTGCTAATATTATTAACAAATTATAAGTATTATGATATAATTTCTATGATATAGGCTTATGATGTTTCCACCTATATATTAAGGAGGTTAGTTATGACACAAGAAAATTCAAGCAAAGACAGCAAAAAGAAAAAAAATAGAAATAAGAAAAAGAAGCTAAGTATTTTTAGACTTATCATAGTATCTTTCTTAATAGTAGGCTTCATTGCAGCAGGAATAGTTGGGGGATATGTGCTTGCTGTTATAAAAACAGCCCCTAAAATTGATCCTACAAGCATTGATGATTACCTACATCAAAACTCTTATATTCTTGACGAAAACGGTAATGTTATAGAAAAATTGCTTACTGTACAAAATAGAACTTCTGTAACCCTAGATAAAATACCTAAGAATCTTCAAAATGCCTTTATTGCAATAGAAGATGAGAGATTTATAGACCATATAGGTGTAGATATTAGAGGTATAATGAGTGCTATTGTAGATAATATTAAAGCAGGTGCAACAGTTAGGGGAGCAAGTACTATAACTCAACAGCTAGCTAGAAACCTTTATTTGACACATGAAAAAAAGCTAGACCGTAAGATAAAAGAAGCTTATCTGGCTATTCAAATTGAAAAACAGCTTACAAAAGAGCAAATTCTAGAAGCATATTTAAATACAAGCTATCTAGGCCAGGGTGCATATGGAGTTCAGGAAGCTGCACAAACTTATTTTTCTAAGGATGTAGGTGATTTAACTTTAGCCGAGTGTGCATTAATAGCTGGGCTTACTAAAGATCCTAATCATCTGCCCCCATACAAGCTTTATTTACCAGATGATGTCGATGATGATGACGATGTAGTCGGTCAAGTAGATATTCTGGGTACCAGATATATTGCTGTATATAATCCAGCTCCTATTAAGAGACAACAAACTATACTATATAAAATGAAAGAGTTAGGCTATATTAGTGAATCAGAGTATGAAGAAGCTATGAATGAGGACATAAGAAGTGCTATTAAACCTGGCAAAAGGGAATTGATGGGAATTACTTCTTACTTTGCAGATTATGTAAAAACACAGGTTTTAAATGATTTAATTGAAAAAGCAGGATACACACAAGAAGAAGCTGAAAACAAACTCTATAAGGGTGGTCTTAAAATCTATTCAACTATGAATTTAGAAATGCAGCAAAAAGTTGAGAGAGCTTATGAAAATTTTGGAGAAATCCTAGTTGGTGGAAACTTAGACAAGATTAAAGGTCCTATTCTTGTTGAATGGTCTTTAGATAAAAACAAAAATATTATTGGTGAAGATAAAAAAATTGTTCTTTACAAAGAATCAAATCTAATAGATGAAAATGGCTATTTAATCATAGATTCAGGAACATACAACGTAACTGATGATGGTGATTTAGTTATTAAAAACAATAAGCTAAATATCTATCCAAAAACTATTGATATTGAAGATTATTATACAATAGATGAGAAAAAGAATCTTGTTAAGCATGTAGTAGGTTCTTTAGCTCTTACAATGGATAACTATTATGTTAGCGATAATAAAGAGCTTGTCATTAAAAGTTCATATCTTGGTGATAATAAGGATTTTTATAAAGTAAACGAGAATGGTACTCTGTTAATTAATCCAAAATACTTTCAAAACAATGATAAAAATGGCGTAGTTCAACCGCAGTCTGCAACTGTTGTCATAGATTACTATACTGGTCAGATAAAGGCCTTAGTTGGTGGGAGAGATGTTGAAGGGAGCAGACTGTTTAATAGGGCACTTTCACAGCGTCAGCCAGGTTCTGCAATCAAGCCTATTGCAGTGTATTTACCTGCATTAGATAATGGCTTTACTGCTGCAAGTGTTATTGATGACATACCTCATTATAATCAAAACGGAAAATTATGGCCTAGAAACTGGTACACTGGTTATCGTGGGCTAATGACACTAAGAGAATCCGTAGAACAATCTGTAAACGTAAACTCTGTCAAGATGTTAAGTAATATTGGTACTGATATTTCAAAAGAATATTTGGCAAAGCTAGGCATAATAAAAGAAAATGGAAAGGATAGCTTTGTAACTAGACAAGAAAATAATAGAACCAATGACGAAAATTTATCTGCTTTAGGTTTAGGGGGTATGACTAAAGGTCTAACTCCATTAGAAATAGCATCTGCCTATGGTGCAATTGCTAATAACGGCGTAGCCATTGAACCTATAGCCTATACCAAGGTATTAGATAGATATGACAATGTTATATTGGAGAATACTCCTAAAAAAACAAAAGTAGCATCTCCAGAAGCATCTTACATCATGTCTGACATTTTAAGAACTACTGTATATAATGGTATTGCTGGAAGAGCCAAACTAAAAAACAATTTACAAATACCTGTAGCTGGAAAAACAGGTACAACACAAGATCAAGGTGATGTATGGTTCGCAGGATATACCCCTTATTATGTAGCTGCAGTTTGGATAGGAAACGATTCTCCTCAAATTAAATTATCAAGGGGTAGTGTAATTGCATCAGAGTTCTGGTCATACATCATGACTAATATTCATGAAGATTATGAGCCTAAGAGCTTTTCAAAAGTCGATAATATCATCACAAAGCAAATATGTAAAATATCTGGTAAACTTGCAACCGATTTGTGTGCTCGTGACCCAAGAGGAAGTACTGTAAGGACAGAAATATTTGCCAAGGGAACTGAGCCCACTGAAGAATGTGATATCCATGTAGAAGTAGCGATAGATACTAGCACAGGTAAACTTGCTTCAGAATATTGTCCATCAGAATTAGTTGAAAACAAAGTATTTATTAGGCGTACTCCACCATATAACCCAAGTGAACATAATGGATTGGTGCCAAATGATTACCAGTATACTGTACCTACTGACGAATGCGATATACATGTTGAAGCTCCAGTAGTAGATGATGATAATTGGTTTGATTGGCTTGATTATTGGCTCAATAACAATAGTGACAATAACAACGACGACGACTCATATGGAGATGATAGCTCAGATTCTAACGATGATTAATTAGTGATACTATCAAAACTAGAGACCAGTCACTGGTCTCTAGTTTTTAATTTATTATACTTCTATTGACTATTTCCTTTAGAGCTTTTGTGATTAATGGTGCTCCATTAGTATATCTATCTACACCAAAAATTTTGCCAATATCACCAATTCCAATAATAAGTGGAACTGAAAAACTATTCAAAATATCTACTGTATCCCCGTACAATATTTTAGTATCTGTTTCAAATCCATTCTTATCTACAGCATTTTCTACAATCTTGCCAGTATGATCAATAGAAAAATCAACCTCAATCCCCTTTACGCCCTCAGTATTAGATGCTACTGCTATAACTCCTAACACTTCAATATTTGGGTTAGTAAGTAGATGGGCTAAAGCCTGTTCACCTTTTCCTAGATTGGGATCTCCAATATCATCAACCATAACTACTACAGGGTCGTATAATGCTGATTCAATTAGCTTTGCTATTTCTTCACCACTTATTGGAGTAGGATTGCCAGCAGATCTAGAAATACATCTACCCCCAATATTCATAGTAGCTCTTTCTACTGCTTTTTGTGCAACTTCATCTCCATCTGTAACAAGTATTATTTTCCTTTTCATTTCCTCTCTTCTACTCCTTATTATTCTTTAGTCTTTGGATTGAAAATAACAGCCATAATATAACCAAAGAAAATTGCTGCAGCTACACCTCCAGCAGTTGCAGTTATTCCACCAGTAAAGGCCCCTATTATTCCGTCCTTTTTAACCGCCTCTATTACACCCTTACCTAATGCATATCCGAATCCTGGTAATGGGACAGTAGCTCCTGCACCTCCAAATTGAACAATAGGTTCATATATTCCTATAGCTGTAAGTACGACTCCTGTTGTCACAAATAGAACTAGTACATGTGCAGGAGTAAGCTTTGTAGTGTCCATAATTATTTGTCCAATTACGCATATAATACCTCCTACTATAAATGCTTTAATAATATCCATAAAACGCCTCCCTATCTCACATTGCTAATTGTCACTGCATGGGCTATTCCTGGAATTGATTCTCCTTGCTGAATTATGGTTGGAGACAAGAGCGCTCCGGTGGAAACTAGCATTATTCTTTTTAATTTTCCTGCTTTTAATGCCTTATATAAATATCCTGCAAAGACTACTGCTGAGCAACCACAGCCACTTCCTCCAGCATGAGTATCTTGTCTTTCCGCATCGAATATTTCAATTCCACAATCCATAAAGACTTTTGATACATCATACCCTTCCTTAACAATTAGCTCCTCTGCTATCTCCTTTCCTACAGTAGCTAAATCACCAGTAATTATCATATCATAATCTTCAGGCTTAAATCCGGTATCCTTAAAATGTTGTATTATAGTATCAGCAGCTGCAGGAGCCATAGCTGGTCCCATATTATTAGCATTTGAAATCCCTGGATCTATAATCCTTCCTGTAGTCAAATGGGTGATATATGGTCCATTTCCATTCGAAGATAATACAGATGCTCCTGCTCCTGTAACTGTCCATTGTGCAGTTGGCGGCCTTTGATTACCGTGTTCTAAAGGAAACCTAAACTGTCTTTCAGCTGCGCTAAAATGACTAGACGTAACACATACAACCGTATCTGCAAATCCACCATCTATTGCCATAGCTCCTAAACTTAAGGACTCTGTCTTAGTAGAGCATGCTCCATACAAGCCAAAGAATGGTATCTTAAGTTGTCTTGCAGCATAGGATGATGAAACTATTTGATTTAGTAAATCGCCTGCAAATAAATAATCCACCTGAGAAGGTACCAGTTTTGCATTTTTTAAAGCTAGATTAACTGCTTCCTGCTGTAACTTTGCTTCTGCTTTTTCCCAGCTATCCTCTCCCCATAAGTCATCAGCTAAAACTAAATCAAAATAATCTTTTAGAGGACCATCTCCTTCTTTAGGCCCTACTATAGTAGCTGTAGAAATTATGGAAGGAGGATTTTCTAGAGTTACTGTTTGCTTACCTAATCTTTTTTGTACCAAACTATTACCTCCCTATTTACTAAGTAGTAAGTAAATAATACCAACTAATATTGAGCTCCCATATCCATATACCAATACAGGACCTGCTATAACAAACATTTTAGATGCTACTCCAAGAACAAAACCTTCTCTTTTAAACTCCATAGCAGGAGAAACTATGGCATTAGCAAAACCTGTAATAGGAACTATAGAGCCTGCCCCTGCTCTTTTTCCTAATCTATCGTATACTCCTAGCCCAGTCAAAAATGAACCTAAAAAGACTAATGATATAGCTGTTGCAGCAGCTACAGCTTTTTCATCTAAATTTTTTCCTTTAAAGAAGTTTGTGATTATTTGACCTATTACACTAATTAATCCTCCAACAATAAATGCCCAAATACAATTTTTAATATAGTTAGGCTTGGGCATTTTTTTCTTCACATATTCGTAATAATCTTTTTGATTTATATTGTCCATTTAATTCATCTCCCTTCACCTAATATTATTTGTTTTTTCTTTTAATTTTATCTTAGATATATGGTCATAAGGGTGATAGTTATTATCTTGATATCTACTTCTTTGATTCTCTATCTCATCATTAATATGAGACACTATACTGATATCCTTATATCTATCCATAAAAAACTTTTCACCTTCTTTAAATTAATGTTTTCCTATAATACCCCAACTAAAGAAAGAACCTACTACTTTACCTAAAGCAATTGATATAAGTACTGCAAGAATATATTTTTCTATTTGTACTCTTCTAAATAATACTGGCATGACATTAAGCACCTCTGCTAAGGCTGAAGCTAATAGTCCTACAAATGCACCAAATGTAAATCCCATTAATATTAGGAATACTTTAGATTTAATTCCTATACTCCATCCAATTAATGTTGATAGTGCAAAATAAGTCGCAGAAAAAGATAAGGTAATTTCATACGTTCCTATTTTATCTGAAGTATCTGTAACCTGTGCTAATCTTGGAACAATATCTAAAAGAGCTATAAAAGCTGCAGCTGCAGTTCCAACTAAGGCTCCGCCAGATAGGGCAAGCACAAAAAGGAATAGTTGCTTTATCATATAAATATAACACCACCTTAAGTTAATTATGCTTAGTTTTGTCTAGTATATAGTCATCAATATTTTTTTGATACATAAACATTTCAACTTCAAGTGGACTAGGTTCCTTTTTCCATTTATTTTGGAACATGTGATTAAAAAATACAGTCATGCCAGTGCCTATTCCAACTGAATAAGGTATTAACAATATTAGAGGCTTACTATTCTCCTCACCCGTAACCATATGATAAATTATCTGTAATGATTGATGCATATTTACATCTGCATGAAAATTAACTATAGCTAGACCTGCTCCAAGAAAAAGAATGAAACAAACTAAAACTGTTTTTATTATATTAAATATCTTGCTTTCATTACTATTATTTCCCTGAACATCAACCAATATCTCTGCTTCACCCATTACGGTTAATTCTATGTCTTTGTTGAACTCATGTATTACATTGATAATTCTCAAGGCAGGGATTACATCGTTTATTTTTTTGCCAGATACATCATGGACTTTAAGTTCTAATAGCGAATCTTCCATAGTCTTATCAGTACACAACAATGATGCTACATCCTTAATTCTAATTGTCTGCCCTGGTTTTGCAGTAATTTTAGGCTCTATTTGAATATATAGCTTTACATTGTCTATAAAAATCCCCCCCTTTACTCTAAGTTAATTACTAAAGTTGCTCGTTTTGGTTCTTCGTTTGCTGAATTATAGTTTTGATAGCAAAAATAACTTGCTATAATTATTGACAGTATTATAAAGCAAAATCCAATTACTTTTGCTATTTTAATTTTCATACAATCAACTCCACTTAGTTTATAACTTTATTATTTACTAATACATTTTTTTAATGCAAAAAAATAAAGGTATGATTTTTCATACCTTTGTTAACATATCTTTCATGTCATGAAGAACTCTTTTTTCAATTCTAGATACTTGTACCTGTGAAATACCAAGCATGCTTGCTATTTCAGTCTGAGTTTTATCTTTAAAATACCTCATTATTATGATTTGTCTATCTCTTGGCTTTAATTGACCCAAAATTTGTTTTAAGGTTATCTTATCCAATACTTCAATATCTTCATCTTCATTTGTCATGACTTTATCTATTAAATGTATAGGAGAACCGTCATTTTGATGAATCACATCATAGAGATAATCAGGCTGAGCATTGGAGTCTAATGCCATAACAACTTCTTCCTTATCTACACAAATTTCATCAGCTATTTCTTGAATATTAGGTTCTCTTCCTAAATCTTTTGTTAACTTCTCTTTCGCAATATTTGCTTTCATAGCAGTTTGTTTTAAGGATCTACTGACTTTTATTATTCCATCATCCCTTAAAAACCTTTTTATTTCTCCAACAATCATTGGAACAGCATATGTTGAAAACTTCACATCATAATTTATATCGAATTTTTGAATTGCCTTTAATAATCCAATACAGCCTAATTGATACAAATCTTCGGGCTCATGACCTCTATTTATGAATCTCCTAAGTACGCTTTTTACAAGACCAAGATTATGGTTTACTAACAAAGTCTGTGCATTTTCATCACCCTGCTGGGCTTTTTTTATCAAATCCATTGTTTCAGAGTGACTCAACAAGCCATAATTATTTTTTTTAACAGAGCTAGATTCCATATTATCTACTCCTCAACTTTTACACTTTTAAATACTTTCACCATTTTAATCTTGGTGCCCTTTCCTACTTCTGAAGATAACTGAAGTTCATCCATAAATGTTTCCATAACAGTAAAGCCCATTCCCGATCGTTCAAGTTCTGGCTTAGATGTATAGAATGGTTCAGTGGCTTTATCGATGTCCTCAATCCCTACTCCATTATCTTCAACTATAATTTCAATTTTATTTTCTTCAATTTTACATTCAATAATTACTGTTCCTATTTTATCTTCATATCCATGAATTATAGCATTTGTAACAGCTTCAGAAACTGCAGTCTTTATATCAGATAATTCTTCAATTGTAGGATCTAGTTGAGCAGCAAAAGAAGCTACAACCACTCTTGCAAATGCTTCATTTTGTGACTTACTAGGAAATTCTAATCTCATACTATTTTGTACCATATAAAATCACTCCTTTTAAAGATTTACTGGAATATCTTCTAAACTATTGTACATTTGTACAATTTTTAGAATCCCAGACATCTTTAATATTTTTTCAACTCTTGGAGAAACATTTATTAAAAACAACTTTCCCCCATTATCAGATACATTTTTATATCTTCCCATTATTAATCCAATACCTGAACTATCCATAAAGTTTAATCGTTTTAGATCTAAGACAATATGTACCAATCTCCTTTCAAAATATGCCTTATCTATCTCCTTTCTAACTTCCTCTGAATAATGATGATCAAGTTCTCCGTTAAAATTCACAATAAGCATTTTATCTCTTGTATCAAGTGAAATTCTCAAAATCCTCTCCTCCTCTATTCGCTAATTCTCTTTTGAGTTATTCTCTATATAGATAAACTTCTCCTTCAATGAAAATTGTCTTGTTTTGTTTTTATATATGTTAAAATGGAACTTATTGTATGTGTAAAACAAGAATTTTTGTAAAGATAAAAAAACAAAAAAATAAAAAGGACCTTTTGGTCCTTATAGTGATTACTTGTTATTTTAATATATTCTTACATGCAATGATTACATGGCTTAGCAGTATTGCTGATGTAACACTACCTACTCCTCCAGGTACAGGAGTAATGGCTTTTACATTTGAAACTACATTGTCATAATCTACATCTCCACATATTTTCCCTTCACCTGCATCATTAATTCCTACATCTACCACAACACTGTTCTCGGTAAAATATTCTTTACCTAGCATTCTTGCCTTACCAACAGCTGCCACTACTATATCTGCATTAGCAGTTACCTCTGGTAAATTCTTAGTTTTTGAGTGACATATTGTAACAGTTGAACTTTCGCCTAAGAACATCATGCTTAGTGGCCTTCCAACTACCATACTTCTATTTATAATAGCTACATTTGCGCCCACTAGCGGTATGTTATAGTGCTTAAGAATCTCTATAACTGCCTTCGGCGTACAAGGAACAAATCCGTCTAATTCTCCTTCAAAAACTTTTTCAAGATTCAAAGGATTCATGCAATCAACATCTTTTCTTGGATCTATTAAGTTTTTAATTATTTCATAATCAATGTGAGATGGTAAAGGTCTAAACATCAAAATTCCATGAATATTATTATCCTCATTCACATTCTTTAATAGCTCAACAAATTTATCCATCGGAGTATCTACAGGCACTTCAAATACACGAGCTTGTATGCCTACAGACTCGCAGTTTTTAATTACACCTTTTTCATAAGAAACATCATCTGGTCTATTTCCCATTCTTATAATTCCAAGAGTTGGAATAACCCCTTTTTGCTTCAGTACATCAGATTCTGACTTAATTCTTTCCTTTATTGTCTTAGCAACAGGTGCTCCTTTCAAAATTTCAGCCATATATAAAACCTTCCTTTCCTTTATTTTTTAAATTAGTCAAGAAATAGTATGTAAGATGTAGTTGCTTGAAACAAGCTATTCTATATAATTTTAGCACAATAGCAAACTTTTATTCACTCTAACACATGAAATCCTAAGATTAAAAAGTTCTATTAGATATGAAGATTCATATAAATCAAATACTAATAAAACTTTCTAAATCACAAGATTTTTAATTTTCAATTATTCTTCTTGCAGTAACATATCTTTTACCGTAGTAAGAAGAATTTATTTCATCAATTTTTACTTTCTTAGATCCTGTAGAAGAATGTATCATTTTACCATCTCCAATATAGAGACCTACATGTGATATTCCTTTTCCGCTAGTGTTAAAAAATACCAAATCTCCAACACTTAAATCCTCCTTGTCCACCTTCACACCTAAATTAGCTTGTTGACTAGATGAACGCGGTAGCTTTATTCCTATCTGTAAGTATGCAGAGTATATCAAACCTGAACAATCATAACCTTTTTTACCAGAATCCCCGTAGACGTAAGGTTTACCAATTGAATTATATGCATATTCTACTACCTTGCTAACATTGGTAGCTGCTTTTCTATTAAAAGAAGATCTTGAAGCCTGTATGTTCTCATTATTAAGAGATACCAGTAACGAATTCACCAAAAACTCATTTCCTTCTTCATCTAGTATTATGTATTGATTATCTCTAAAATCTTTTATGTATAGTATATCTGCCTTTTTAATATGTAAATATTTATTTTCAGTATTTTTTACAGTAATGGTTGCTGTTGCTATTCCATAAGATATATTTTCTTTTTCTATGGAGCGTTCCTCAACATCTGAAAGGAGTACATACCCAGTTTTTTGATCTTCTTCTGTCTTAAACAAGCCAAATTGCTCACCTAAGCTCTCTAAATGAAGAATTTCATCTACTACTAATTCTTTAAGAGGACTTGAATTAGTATTAGGTTCACTATACATAACAGCTGTGTTATTTTTGATTTTAAATATCTTTGTTTTTTTCGTGGTTAAAAGTATATAATGCTTGTCCACATAATATATCCCTTTATCATCGTTAATTATATACTGATTTTCATTTTCATCAGAAATATACACCCTATCTCCTTGCAAAAAAGTGGTAACGTTTTCATTGTCCTTATCTATTAAATTTGCTTTATTAACAAACACTCCTGTATCTCCAAAAGCTGTGTCCGACATAAATATTAAGGCTGCTACAGTTATTGCTGCTAATCCTCTTTTCATCAGCTTCACATCCCCTCAGTTAGTTACAAATATATAATTAGAAACTCAATTATTAATATTATATTACATTAGTATTACAATGGCAACATACTTTGAACTTTTTCTGTTTAAACATATAAAGAAAACTCAATGTATTAAAATCACTGAGTCTTCATGAATAATATCAAGTAAGTCTATAAGCCGAGTTCTGTATCAAATGATCATCTATCTAGACCTATTGTCGCCAATAGGCTCAAGCGACCTACCTACGGGAGACGACGGGCAGCCGTTTTTTCTAGTCCCTACTTGGTCTTGCTCCAGATGGGGTTTACATAGCAAACTAGTCACCTAGTCTCTGGTGAGCCCTTACCTCACCTTTCCACCCTTACCAGATAACACTATATGTTATTTCACTACAAAATCAGTAATCATACTGTATTTTAAGTTCTGGCGGTATCTCTCTGTTGCACTTTCCTTGGAGTTGCCTCCACTGGGTATTACCCAGCACCCTGCCCTATGGAGCTCGGACTTTCCTCATGCCAATGCATGCGATCATCTGACTTACTTAACTATTTAGTTTGCATAATAAAATATACCATGTTCTATACCTAAAGTCAAATTAAAATAATTACTATTATGTCAATATTTTGAAATCAAAATCCTTATTAATATTAAAATAATAATAAATACTCCTTACATAACTTTTTTTGATTCCTCATAATATAGAATTCGTCCACAATTATCACAATATGTTATTTCATCTTTGTTTTTTAGTTTGGACATAATGAACAAAGGTATAGTCATATGGCAACCATTACATTTCCCATCATACACTTGAGCCAGCACTTTTCCTTTAGTTTCTTTAAGTGTGTAATATTTTTTTCTAAGTTCTTCTGTTAAGTTAGATGATATCTTATCTATAATTATCTTCTCTCTCTTGATCTCCAGCTTTATTTGGCTTAATATTGACTCATATTCTTGTGACCTATTTTTTATTTCTTCTTTAAGCTTGTTATATGTATCAAGCACTTCAATTAAATCTTGTTCTAGCCTTTCTGTCTCTTCCATCAAACATAATATGTCTTTCTCTAATTTACTTGACTCTTTCTTAATATCCATAGCTTCTTTATTCATAAATGTCAATTGTTTAAGATCTGAAATACTGCCATCATAGAGTTTTTTTTCAATATCTTTTAGCTTTACTGACATATAATCCAGCTTACTATTGGCTCTTTGAATTTTTAGTTCATTTACTTCTTTTTGGGTTTTCTTATTAGTTACATCATATTCAAATTGCTGAAGCTTAACTACCAAATCATCCATTTTCTTTTCTTTATCAACTTCCTTAAGCTTTTGTATTAGTTGTGCCAATCTCCTATCATGTTGCTGCATCCTCCATAATAGCTTTAGCTGACTCATCTTTACTCCCCCCTCAAGGTAAATAAATGGTAAATGTAATTATATAGTCATAAAAGGTATACTTTTATCATTATAGCTTATTACCTTAACATCATCACTAACAGCTTCCTCTAAAAACTCCTTAATATATGGTAGCACTATTTTTTCAGTATAAAAGTGCCCTGCATCAATTATGGATACTCCTGTCTCTAGAGCAAGCTGAGCATCATGATATTTTATGTCCCCTGTAATGTATACGTCAGCTTTTTTTAAATATACATCCTTTATAAAAGCACTTCCACTTCCCCCACATATTGCAACTTTTTTTATTTTTGATTTAGGGTTCCCATATAATTTTACACTATCACACCCCAAAACTTCTTTAACAAATAGTGCCATATCATATAAGGTCTTTTCTTTTTCTAATTCCCCAACTCTACCATACCCATACTCTTTACCTTCGTTATGAAGCTTATATACATCATAAGCAACTTCTTCATAAGGATGGACTTTAGTCATAGAACAAATTACATTATTTAAATTTCGCTCATCGACTATAGTTTCAATTTTAACTTCTTCTACATATTCTATTTTGTTTGCTTCTCCTATAAAGGGGTTAGTTCCTTCTCTAGGTTTAAAAGTGCCTGTCCCTTTCGTATTAAAAGTACAATGACTATAATTACCTATAAATCCCCCTCCACTATTAGCCATAGCCTCCCTCACACTGTCACTATGTGAAATTGGCACATAAACCGCTATCTTATATAGTTTCTCGCTATAGCTCCTTGTTAGCACTTCTGTATTTAATAACTTTAGATGCTTACCTAGCACCTCGTTAATTCCATTTTCTGCCGAATCTAAGTTTGTATGAATACTATATACTATTATATCATTTTTTATTAAATCTGTTATCATCCTGCCTTTGGCGCTATCTTGTAAAATAGATTTTATTGGTGTGAAAAAAAAGGGGTGATGAGAAATAATCATATCTATGTTATTATCAAGTGAGTATTTTACAGTAATTGGACTTACATCTAATGTAACCAAAATTTTCTTAATGTCTCTTTCTAGATCACCTATTTGTAAACCTGAATTATCCCAACTTTTCTCAATTAGCTTAGGAGGGGCTATGCTGTCTATTATCTTAATAATATCTCTAGCTAACATAACTCCTTTAAAACCTCCTTATAATTAATTAGCTTGCTTTTCAAATATTCATATCTAAGCTTACCTTCTGCTGTTTCAGTATCACTTAAATTTATAAGCACTTTTTCTATCTTTTTAATTTTGCTTTCGATAAATTCTCTAAGATGTTTATCTTTATTTTCAAATAGCTTTATGCCTATTTCGTAGTATATATCCTTGTCTATTTTTTCTTTACCATGGATTACTTCCATAACCTCATATAATTTACTTCCTTCTTTTGCAAGCTTCTCGTCTATAATCGTATAGTCGTTGTTATATAAATATCTCCTTAATTCTGCTGAAGCTACCATAGGCTGAAGTATAAAGCGTTTTGCTGTCTCTGTAATCTCTTTGGAATTATCAAGAATTTCTGCAATTAAGTGCCCTCCCATACCAGCTATTATTATGGTATCAACTTCATTAGGTAATAAACATTTAAGTCCATTTCCTAACCTAGTTTCTATAAATTCCCCGTAGTTTTTTTTATCAATATATGATTTGGCATTTTCCAATGGTCCAATATTTATATCAGTTGCAATAATTCTACTAGCTATTTTATTACTTACAAGATAAACAGGAATATATCCGTGGTCTGTACCTATATCTGCTACTACAGCTTCTTTTGGAACATAATCTGCAATAGCTTGTAACCTTGGTGATAATTTCATATAATTACCCCTCTAATAATTATTTCAATACACTTGGCAGTGACTCGACAAATTTACGAAAATCTTCCATACTTCCCTTATAATCGGATATATATTCTGGCGATTTCCTATCTATTAAGCAGTCATCTACTAAAAAAGTTTTTATTCCTAAAGTTGATGATATCATATCTTCCTGTACATCATTCCCTACCATCATACAGTTTTCTGGTTTCTTATTGATAATTTCTAATATTTCTTCATAATACTGTTTATTAGGTTTACAAAAATGCATATTTTCATAAGATGTAATAAAATTAAAGTCACTAATATTTAGTCCTGCCCATTCAATTCTATGATTTATAGCTTCCTTTGGAAATAATGGATTAGTAGCTACAACTAGTGTATACCCTTTCGCTTTTAGTAACTTAATAATATCACTAACAATAGGATTTGGTTCTACTTCATCTTTAATATTCGCAAAATCCTTCATGTAGAACTCATCAAAGATTGGATGCAAATCATCTAAATTATGGTCTATTCTTTTCTGAAAATCTTCAAAGAAACAATCTTTATTAGTTTTTTCTTTTTCTATATTAGAAATCATATATTTTGTAGAAGCCCAAACTGCATCCTGAAGTGTTTTGGGCTCAAAAATAGAAGCAAACTTATTGCATAATTCGTTGAAATATCTTAATGTGAACTTCTCCATATCTAATGGGAGTAAAGTTCCATCTAAGTCAAATAAAAAAGTATCTACCATTTTGATCCTCCATCAATAAATAATTAAAAATCATAATTAAAGATTCGCAAGTGCGAATCTCTAAAACTAAGTCTTGTAAACTATTCAAGAAAGTCCTTAAGTTTTTTGCTTCTGCTTGGATGTCTTAGTTTTCTAAGAGCCTTTGCTTCTATTTGTCTTATTCTTTCCCTTGTAACATCAAATTCTTTACCCACTTCCTCAAGGGTTCTAGCTCTTCCATCATCAAGTCCAAATCTAAGCCTTAAAACTTTTTGCTCTCTAGGTGTAAGCGTGTCTAGTACTTCAATTAATTGCTCTTTTAGCAATGTAAACGTGGCTGCTTCGGCAGGAGCTTGTGCAGCATCATCTTCTATAAAATCACCTAAATGACTATCTTCTTCTTCACCTATTGGGGTCTCAAGTGATACAGGTTCTTGAGCAATCTTCATTATCTCTCTAACTTTTTCTTCGTCTAAATTCATCTCCTTAGCAATTTCTTCAGGAGTTGGCTCTCTACCTAAATCTTGTAGAAGTTGCCTTGAAACTCTTATTAATTTATTTATAGTCTCCACCATATGAACTGGAATCCTAATAGTTCTTGCCTGGTCAGCAATTGCCCTAGTTATAGCTTGCCTAATCCACCAAGTTGCATAAGTACTAAACTTAAATCCTTTTCTATAATCAAATTTTTCTACTGCTTTGATAAGCCCAAGATTGCCTTCTTGAATAAGATCTAAAAATTGCATTCCTCTTCCTACATATCTTTTAGCAATACTAACCACTAGTCTTAGATTTGCTTCAGCAAGTCTTCTTTTAGCCTCTTCATCACCTTGCTCCATTCTCATTGCTAATTCTGTCTCTTCATCTGCATCAAGTAATGGAACCTTTCCTATTTCTTTAAGATACATTCTAACAGGGTCATCTACACTAATTCCTTTTGGAGGTGATAAATCTTCTTTTTCAATGTCTATTATCTCATCGTCTTCCATATCTTTATCAATCAATATATCTTCTTCTTTATCACCTACTATATCTATTCCCATTTCTTCGAAATTTTGATATACTTCATCTATTTGATCAGTATCCAGATCTAATTCCTCAAGAGTATCCATAATTTCTTTATATGAGAGCATTCCTTGCTTTTTTCCTTTATCTATCAGGCCTTTAACAATGCCCATACTTGGTTCTTTTTGCTTTTCTGAATTGTTCATTTTAGTCCCCTCCCTTCAGCAAAGACTACTGATGTAGCTTTAGTTCCTTGTCTATTTCGATTATTTTTAAACATAGTTCTCGTATTAATTTCTCAACATCTCCTTTAAAACTATCCTTGTTATTCTGTATATTGGCAATTTGCTCCTTGATATCATTCTTCTGAATTTTTAATTCATAATAATTTATTTTTTTTATATAATCGTCTGCAGCTTTGACTTTTTCATCTTCATCAAAGTCATCTTCTAAGTTAATAACTTCTTTAAGTTTTTCAAGCTCTTCTCCTTCAAAGTAAGCAATGATTCTATCTAGATGTATTTCTTCTTCATTGTCATATGCATCAAATATAATTTCAGCAACTCTCCTATACACTTGATCTAAAAAATCACTGGGCAAAAATCTTCCTTTTATATGGTTATATATTTTTTTGTCTTTAATTAAAAAATTTAATAAATTCTTCTCCGCCATTAAATGTCCTGGCTCAAGATTGTACTTCACTGGCAAAATATTATATTTATTAGTATTCCTATAATTATTATTAATATACTTGTCCTTAATACTGGAATTAATCTGTCCCTTCTGCTTTATTTCTTCTTTAATTGCTTCTATAGATATATTGGTTTCTAAAGACACTTTATTAATATAAGCATCGCGTTCTATAGGACTTTCAACTTCTTTAAGCATATTAGATATTTCTTTAGTAAAGTCAATTTTACCTTCTAAAGTATTTAGATTATATCTTTTTTTATAAAATAAAATTTTAAAATCTAAATAATTGTATGCGTTATTTAAAAAATATTGAAATCTATCCATTCCATTTTCTTTTACAAATTCATCTGGGTCTTTACCTTCAGGAAGAAGAATTACCTTTGCTTCTATCTTCTCTTCTTTCAAAATATCTAAAGCTCTACTTGCAGCATTTAACCCTGCATTGTCTGAATCATAGCATATATAAATATCATTACTATATCTTTTTAACAACTTAGATTGATTAGGTGTTAAAGCAGTTCCTAATGATGCAACACAGTAATTTATTCCATGTTGGTAAAGTGAGATTACATCCATATATCCTTCTACTAAAATAATTTTGTTTCTGCAATACTTTTTTGCAATATTTAAACCATAAAGATTATTTCCTTTAGAGAAAGCTGATGTATCAGGAGAATTTAAGTACTTAGGCTGAGCATTCCCAGTTGTTCTCCCTCCAAAGCCAATTACACGTCCCCTAGTATCTATTATAGGAAACATAATTCTTCCCCTAAATCTATCATAGTATCTATTACCATCACTATGCTTTACAACCAGACCTGACTTCTCAATCTGTTCTAATGAATATCCTCTATTTAACAAAAAAGATAATACATCATCCCAGCTATCTCTTGAATATCCAATTCCATATGCTCTTATGGTTTTTTCTTTCAATCCTCTATTATATAGATAATCTAGAGCACTTCTGTCATTTAACAAGTTATTATGAAAATATCTTGCAACCTCTTTATTTATATTAGTTGCAATTTCTTTATCTTTTTTAGTTTTTAAATCTACATTTGCTTCTTTTTCATCTATTGTTATATTCACCCTATTTGCCAATAATTTTACTGCTTCAATAAAGTCTAAATTTGTGTATTTCATAATAAATGATATGACATCTCCACCTTCTCCACATCCAAAACAATGGTATATTTGCTTAGAAGGAGAAACAGAAAACGAAGGTGTCTTTTCATTATGAAATGGGCATAATCCAATAAAATTTGCTCCTGCATGTTTTAGTGTAATATACTCAGTGATAACATCTACTATGTCATTACTTTCCCTAATATCTCTTATAATATTCTCATCTAAAATATATGGCATTTAAACCACCTTTGTTTTACTATTCGTCATAAAAGTTCATTTTCCTTCTTATTGTTTAAGTCTATTTTAATATTCTATTTATAGTATATAGTATACGGAAATTCAAAAACATCCAGAATTATATTCGACATAATTCTCTAATCTCCTTCTTTTTAATATTGATTCCATGATTTGGGCACAAAGATTTCTTTGTATTTATTAATTACATATCTATCTGTCATTCCAGCAATATAGTCACATACCATATCCTCTTGATTACAATCCAAGTCATCATAAATGCTTTTATGCTCCCTTGGCAGTTCATCAAAATTATTCATATAATATTCATAAAGAAGTCTGATTATTTTTTTTGCCTTTTCTTCTTCACTTTT
Source organism: Proteiniborus sp. DW1 (assembly GCF_900095305.1). Lineage (NCBI taxonomy): Bacteria > Bacillati > Bacillota > Clostridia > Eubacteriales > Proteiniborus > Proteiniborus sp. DW1. Next base: position 44,557 of record NZ_FMDO01000039.1, read on the forward strand.
AGCTTTTCTATTTAAGTAGACGTTTTTAAACATAAAATCCCTTAACTTGTCTGTATAATATTTCACTTCCTCACTCATACTAATTTTATCCTTATTGTAGCTATTAAGTATAACATCTTTTATCATGGTATTAATCCTTTCTCCATGCTTCTCTCCTAACATCTTTAAACAGTCTCTAGGTAACATGTCCTCTGAAATAATATTTGCCCTCAGTGAATCGTCTATATCATGATTGATGTAAGCTATTCTATCAGCAAATTTGATTATTTGCCCTTCTAATGTTACAGCTAGAGAGTCTCCTGTATGATTTAATATTCCATCTCTTACTTCATAGGTGAGATTTAAGCCCCTTAATTTTCTGGTGCTCTCAAGCAAGTCAACTACTCTAAGACTTTGAACATTATGTTTAAAACCATTTCTATGGATTTCATCTAGTACATTTTCACCTGTATGTCCAAAAGGAGTATGTCCCAGATCATGTCCTAATGCAATAGCCTCAGTTAAATCTTCATTTAGTCGTAAAGCTCTTGCAATTGTTCTAGAAATTTGAGATACCTCTAATGTATGAGTTAGCCTTGTTCTATAGTGATCTCCTTCAGGTGCAATAAAGACTTGGGTTTTATGCTTTAGTCTTCTAAAGGCCTTGGAATGAATAATTCTGTCCCTATCCCTTTGAAAATCAGTCCTAATGGAACACTTTTCTTCTTCAATTTGTCTCCCTCTTGAATTCTTACTTAGGGTTGCATATTTTGAAAGAAGAATACTTTCCATTTTTTCTGTTTCTATTCTAATATTCATAAATCTGCACCTTCCTGAATAATTAGTATCTTGAGTTTTGCCAATAAAAATAATTTTATTATATATATACCACAAAATTACCCATAATCCTTTATTGATTTAAAACTTTATCCATAGATTTAAATAACAATATGGATAAAGCAAAAAGAGTACTGCATTGAATGCAATACTCACAAAACATCTTATATTTCACTAGTAAGCTTTATCATTTCTAAAATAATACCTGCTGTTTCTTCAACCGCCTTAGTTGATACATCTATAACAGGGCATCCTAACTTTTTCATGATTTTATCAGAATACTCTAACTCGACTCTAATCCTATCCATACTTGCATAGTTAGCATTGTTGCTTAATCCTAAAGCCCTTAGTCTCTCTTGTCTAATTTCATTTAATTTAATAGGATTTGCAGTTAATCCTATTATTTTTTTAGAATCTAGTTCAAATAACTCATCTGGCGGTGGTACTTCCGGTACTAATGGAACATTGGCCACCTTCAGGTTTTTATGCGCTAAATACATACTAAGAGGAGTTTTTGATGTTCTAGAAATTCCCACCAGTACAATATCAGCTTTTTTTATCCCCCTTGTATCTTTTCCATCATCATATTTTACTGCAAATTCTACTGCCTCAACCTTTCTAAAGTACTGCTCGTCTAATTTTCTAATTATTCCAGCTTCTCTTTTCGGTTCCATACCAACTATGCTTTTAAGAGAGTCAAGTACTGGAGTTAAAAGATCAATAACTTGGATATTATACTCTTTAGCCTTCTCTAATATGAATACTCTTAATCTTTCAATTACAATAGTAAATACTATTATACATCTCTCATGTTTTGCTTCCTCAAAAACTTCTAATATTTGCTCCTCATCTGTAATAAAAGGAAATCTTCTCGTTTCATACTTTCCTGAATTAAACTGACTAATAGCAGCCTTAGCTACTTGTTCACCTGTCTCTCCTATTGAGTCAGATAATACATATATTATGGTACTCTTACCCATACTTAACCTCCTATCAGCTATTGCATAAATCTACAAATACTCTTATTACATTAGTTTTAGAAACTCTTCCTATTATTCTATACCCGCTTTTATTATTTATAGAAGCCTCTTCAACTACTGGTAAACTGTCAACTTGGTGTTCAATTATTTTAGTTGCAGCATCTAAAACACTTTCTTTAGGTGTAATAGTAATTATATTAGGCATCCTTGTCATAATAACGCCTACAGGAATATTATTCAAATCAATACCACCAATAGCATTTTTTAGAAAATCCTTCCTTGATAATACTCCAGTTAATAATCCATCTGATGTAACATAAATAGAACCAACATCTTCTAAGAACAATGTGACTATAGCATTGTAAACTGTAGTCTGTTCATCTACCACAATAGGCACTGATTTTATTTCCGAAACATTTATACTTTTTATCTGTTCTAGAAGAAATGAAAAAGCTTCTTTTCCACTATAAAAATAACCAACCTTAGGTCTTGCATCAAGTATTCCTGACATAGTCAATATTGCTAAGTCTGGTCTTATAGTAGCTCTAGTGAGGTCTAGCTTTTTAGCTATTTCTTCACTAGTTATTGGCTGACTAGTCTTAACTATATCTATTATCCTTTCCTGTCTTTCTGAAAGCTGTATATTAATCACCCCTTCAACTTTTGGGTATATTCTAAGGTTATTTTAACAGAATTTATAAAATAAATCCATAGGTACTAAAAAGTCATAAAATACGATAAGATATGCTTTAATGTAGTTAAATCAAATTATATCATATTCCATAAAAATAGACCCTCGGCTTTACCTAGAATGACAATGGCTAGATATTGAGCCTATTGTTCATACTTAGTAGCTAAAAGGGTCTTTTAATCAATAAAATTTAAAATTCTATCTTCTCTTCTATAATTCTTTCTAAATCTTCTATCTTAACCCTTTGTTGTTCCATTGTATCTCTATTTCTTATAGTTACACAATTATCTTCAAGTGAATCAAAGTCATATGTTATACACAAAGGAGTTCCTATTTCGTCATGTCTTCTATATCTTTTACCAATGCTACCAGATTCATCATAATCAACATTAAATTTCTTTAATAGCTTATTGTAAAGGTCTAATGCAGGTTCATTCAATTTTTTTGTAAGAGGAAGAACTGCTGCTTTAAAAGGCGATAAAGCTGGATGTAGTTTTAATACTACCCTCTCACTCCCATCCTCTAGCACTTCTTCAGCATATGCATCTACAAAAAAGGCTAATAGTACTCTATCAACACCTACTGAAGGCTCTATACAATATGGAACATATTTTTCATTTGTAACAGGATCTAGATAACTTAAGTCTTGTCCAGATACATTAATATGTTGTTTTAGGTCAAAATCAGTTCTATCTGCAATGCCCCATAGTTCACCCCAACCAAATGGGAATTGATATTCTATATCAGTTGTTGCGTTACTATAATGTGAGAGTTCTTCTTTATCATGATCTCTAAGTCGTATATTTTCTTCGGTCATATTTAAACTAAGCAACCAGTTTTTGCAAAAATCTCTCCAATAATCAAACCATTTTAAATCTTCGCCTGGCTTACAGAAAAATTCAAGCTCCATTTGCTCAAATTCTCTTGTTCTAAAAATGAAGTTACCAGGAGTTATTTCATTTCTAAAGGACTTACCTATTTGTCCTATACCAAAAGGTATCTTTTTTCTTGTAGTTCTAGCTACATTCTTGAAATTAACAAATATACCTTGTGCAGTTTCAGGTCTCAAATAAATCTCTGACTTTGAATCTTCCGTCACTCCCTGGAAAGTTTTGAACATAAGGTTAAATTGTCTAATTGAAGTATAATCAAAGGCACCACATTCTGGACACTCTATATTATTATCTTTTATGTAATTTTCCATCATTTCATTAGACCAACCATCTACATTTACCTGTTCTTTTCCAGACTTTATAATAAAATCTTCAATTAACTTATCAGCTCTAAATCTAGCTTTACACTTTTTACAATCCATTAGAGGGTCGCTAAATCCACCAACATGACCAGATGCCACCCATACTTGTGGATTCATCAAAATAGCCGAATCTAAACCAACATTGTATATAGATTCTTGAACAAATTTTTTCCACCAAGCTTTTTTTACATTATTTTTTAACTCCACTCCTAAGGGACCATAATCCCAAGTGTTTGCAAGCCCGCCGTATATCTCTGAGCCTGGAAATATGAATCCTCTAGTTTTAGCTAGAGATACTATTTTCTCCATGGTTTTTTTGCTATCCATAATCTTTCCTCCTTTTAAAATTAAAATAAAAAAAGTAACCACATCCCTATAGGGACGAAAGGTTACTTCCGCGGTTCCACCCTACTTGATATCTTACAAGATATCCACTTAGCAGATATTGCTCTAAAGCTCCATTAACTAAGAAATTATATCAGTTTCCACCATCCCTGACTCTCTTTAATAATTATTCTTAGCAACTTCTTCATCATCGCAACAGTTTTCATTTTCAATTCATAATCTAGCAAAAATATTTTATATTGTCAATACTAGTCTTCAGTTTCATTTTCATCTGAAAAATTTTGAGTATTAGAATCAAATCTGTCATCTTTTTTGAAGCCTTTTTTTACCTTATCTACTGTCTTCTCAGCCATTTCATTAATATTTATTACCTCTCCATCTTCTCTTGTAATCTCAATACTGCATTTTGAAATTACTGCAGCAGTTAATCCTAGTGCTGTTAAAGGTAATGCTAAAATTACTCCTATAGCCCCAGCTGTAACTGGTAGGTTGACAATAGTCTCTCCGTCTTTTTTGACTACTATTTTCGTTACATTTCCTTTTCTTAAAATTTCCCTAAGGGTTTCTATTATTTCCTCTCCCTTATTGGATAGATTGTCACTCCAAGAATGTTTATTTTCTTCAAGCTCTATTAATGCTTCTAATACATCCCCATTATGCTTTTCCAAGACTTCTTTTGCTTCCTTGTAGCTTACTCCTGTTCTTTCTCTTATTATATCAATACTCTCTAAATTAATGTCCATCTCTATCCTCCTTTTACCCCTCTAAATTTTTTAAAAACTCTAAGGATTTAAAATTTCTTTTTTCTATATGATTCATCACATATTCTAACACTAGACTTTCAATAATATTTAAATCTTTTGATGGTATACATAATTCTTCTATATTATCTAAAGGTACATAGAGAAGTTGATCAATTTTTGCTATTATATCTTTACTCACTGCATAACCATTGTAACCACGATATGAACATTCTTCACAAATAGAACCTCCATGTGCAGCGCTTAATTTTACTCTATTACCTAATTCCTTATTGCAAATCACACAGCTTCTTAAATGAGGTCTATATCCTATAAAACTGATATACTTTAATTCAAAAGCAATAAGAAGTTTCTTGTAATCCTTTTTAAGCTTAGATAGAACTCTAAGAGTTTTAATTGATAAGTCAAATAACTTTATATTTGCTAACTCATCTACAGCACCTGCATCAACTAGTTCGGCAATATAAGTAGCATATGCAAGCTTGTATAAATCATCTCTTAGTGAAAAAAAAGACTCTATTATATCAGCTTGATTTACTTGATATAGATTTTTTCCTCGATACAACAAAAATTCACTATAAGCAAAAACTTGAGTACCTACTATTAAGCTTCCTTTAGGTCTCCTCGCCCCCTTAGCAATAGCTTGAATTTTTCCATTATTTCTTGTGAATATAGTAAGTATTTTATCCCAATCATCATATTTTGTTTGTCTCAATACCAATCCTTCTGTCTTTAATACCATTTATCCACCCCAGGTCTTACACTTATTAGGCTCTTTTCTCTTCTTTTGTAAACTCTAATACCTCCTTTTCATTTTCTTTTGATGTATTACAACATGCCTTATAATATAAATATGCATCTATGTTTCCAGTACTTTCAAAAATTTTCCACATTTTATTCATCAACATATTTTGTCCTCCTTAAAATGATAATGTATATAGTAGTTTGTTACTATATAATCTTTTAATTCCATGCAATTTATGCTACTAAAGTTAAAATGAACAAAATATGCTATATTCTTATTTGTATCCAAAATATTTTATTATCTTTTCCTTTTCTCTCCAGTTTTTTTCTACCTTAACCCAAAGTTCAAGATAAATTTGACTTCCAAGCAATGCCTCAATATCTTGTCTTGCACTTTTACCAATACCCTTTAATTTTCTTCCATTTTTACCTATAATAATTCCTTTATGTGATTCCCTCTCACAGTATATTGTTGCATTTATATCTATAATATCCTTATCTTCCCTTTGTCTCATCAGATCTATTCCTACTGCAATTCCATGAGGAACCTCTTCATCAAGGTAATTAAGAGCCTTTTCTCTTATGATTTCTGAAACTATTTGTCTTTCAGGCTGATCTGTAATCATATCAGCTGGAAAATATTGAGGTCCCTCTGGTAATTCCTTTAATATAGCCTTTATTAAAGTATCTACACCTTTTCCTTTAATTGCAGATAATGGAATGATATCTTTAAATATACCTAGTTGTTCATAGTTATTTCTAATTAATTCTATCTCCTCTGATTTCAATTTATCTATTTTGTTAATAACTAATATTTTTTCTGTTTTAATATCTTTTAATTCTTCTAGTATAAATTTATCTCCTGGTCCCATTTCTAAGCTTTCATCCACAAGCCACAATATGACATCAACCTCAGACAATGTGTCTTTTGAAATATTTACCATATACTCTCCAAGTTTATTTTTAGGCTTATGTATACCAGGTGTATCAATAAAAATAATTTGAAAATCTTCACCAGTATATATACATTGGATTTTGTTTCTAGTTGTTTGAGGCTTATCTGATACTATGGCCATTTTTTCGCCTATTATGTAATTTAAAAGTGTAGATTTCCCTACATTTGGTCTCCCTATTATAGTAACAAATCCTGATTTATATTTCATCATTTCACTCCCATTATCTATTTGTCAAGGTCTTCAGGTCCAAAGCTATACGGCAACAAATCATCCAAACTATAAAGTTTATATTCTTCTTCACTTTTCGCAATTATTATTGTAGCATTCTTTCCGAATTCTCTAATTACCTGTCTACATACACCGCAAGGGTAGGTAAAGTCCTCCATATTCCCTACTACTGCTATAGCCTCTATGTCTCTATCCCCTTCCGACACAGCTTTAGATATAGCCGTTCTCTCAGCACATATTGTAGGAGTAAAAGACGCTGATTCTATGTTACATCCTGTATAAATTTTGCCACTCTTTGATAGAAGCGCTGCTCCTACTTTGAAGTTTGAATAAGGTACATATGCTCTTTCCCTAGCATCCAAAGCTATATTTATTAGTTCCTTCACATTCACTTAATATCACCTCATTATATAATTTCTACATCTGGATCAGGTTTAGTATATTGAATCCAAGTAATTCCTGAATTTAATTTAATTTCATTGCCATCAGCATCAAGAAAAGTTATTTTATCATTGACTGAAGCCTTTTTCCAAGTAATATTAATATATTTTCCGTTAGTTATATAGTAACCTTTTCCTTGGCCTATAACTTGTATGTCCATTCTACCCGCATCATCAATTATCTTGGTCTTAGCTTCGAGTATAAGTATATTTTTCGCAACAATTGGCCCATTATCAATCTCATCTATATGTAGCTTTCCGTCTTTATATCTTTTATATACCTTGTTTTCTAAATCATACTCATATTTTGTGGTATTACTGGAATAATATTTAATTAATACTTCTTTGGCTTCCATACCCTCTATATCATAGTCCTTGTCACTAAAAGTGAAGCCTTGATATTCTCCTTTTTCATTATATTTCAATCTTTTCTGCTCTTTTCTTATTCCTTCCATGCTTATATACATATTATTCGGTGCCTTTTTTCCTGTTTTAGTATTTCTCCAAAATGCACCACTATACAATCCATCTATATCAGCTATTTTGTACTTTTTTACATCTGCTTTTGCTTGTTCACTTCCTCCTACTCTTACATATAAAGGATCGTACTCTAACAAAGTAGCTACAAAATATGGTCTAGCACTTCTTACAGGACCAATTAACTCAGGTTCATTTACTAAGAAAATACCCATATATCTTGTATAAGGAGGTTCTACTAAGAATTCATATATTACTTCTGCTTGGCTAAGCCCAGCTTGCCATCTAGCTTTAGGGTCGTTATCAAACATCACAGCCACAGGTCTTCTATTGATTTTTTCCTCTTCTGCATATATGCCACTTAGAGGCGAAGGGATACCCTCAGGTAGTATGACTTCTGATTCATCTTCACTATCTTTATTATCTTCATTGCTTTGAATGTCCTCACCATCAACTATAATATCCGGACTATCGGTTTCTTTACTTTTACCATTACAGGCTGTTAAAGCTACGAGTATTAGGAGCAGTAAAGAAATAGTGATTAGAAATGTTTTTTTTCTCATATGTTTTCCCCCTCGTATAATATATTTAGACCCAGTTTTTTATGGTGTCTAAACATATTATTATTTTATTTTTGTTTACAATTTTTAATTGAGATATCCTAATGCTAAAATAGAGTTAGGAATAATTAACAAAGGATAATTCTTTTCTCCCTCGCAAAGCCCTTAGGCTATTGCCTTCAAAGCTTGCTTCCTAACTTAGTTGTCAAATGCTTTTTACTTCAGATGCTGCATCTCTTTGACTAGATCAACAGCACAGAAAGTCTTTTGTTGATATGGATAAAACTAATCCATTAGATGCCTTTATTATTGCTGACTTTGCTAAATGTTGAAGAAATACAATAAAATATTATCCTATCCTCAACCTATTTTTAGAAAGTTTCATAGGTCCTATTAAAGTTACCCTTTTTTAAACATTTCTCATGATTTCTTTAAAAATTTTCTCTTGACATATTACCATATAGTTTCAGTTGATTACTAGATTTATTTTATAATTCATCTGTTCTTTTCACTTCAACAGTTACAATTCTTCTATTATCTAATTCAATCACAGTCATTTGAAGCCCTTCATAAATAACTATATCTCCTTGTACTGGTACTCTACCAAGTGTACTAAATATAAACCCCCCTAGAGAGTCAAAGTCTTCTCCTGGTAGATTAGTGCTAAAAGTCTCATTTATCTCCTCTAATGAAACATCTGCCTTTACCAAAAACACATTATCATCTATTTTTTCAATTAAATCAACTTCATTATCATATTCATCTAATATATCTCCTACAATCTCTTCCAATATATCTTCTATAGTAACTAGTCCTTCTGTTCCGCCATATTCGTCTAATACAATTGCTATGTGAATCTTTTGTTGTTGCAATTCCTTAAGTAGTTGATTAACTTTTTTTGTTTCTGGAACATAATAGGCAGGCCTCATTAATTCTGTAATACCTTTTTCATTAAATCTTTGGTCCTTAAATGATGCAAAAGGCAACATATCTTTTGCATATAAAATACCTACTATATTATCAATAGTGTCCTTATATACAGGAATCCTAGAATGACCATATGTGATTATAAGGTCTAAAGCTTCTCTTAAATTAGCCTCTTCAGAAATAGCTATAACATCGATTCTAGGTACCATAACCTCAGAAACATCAATATCATTAATTTCAAATATTCCCTTTATCATTTCTTTTTCCTGATGCCTGATAGTACCTTCCTCTTCCCCTACATCTACTAATGATCTAATTTCTTCTTCAGTAACAAAAGGATTGTTAGTTACTATTTCTCCGCCTAAAAGCTTAATTATAATATTAGTTGTCTTAGTTAATATGAAAAGAATAGGTCTAAAGAGTGTAGCTAATAATTCTAAGGGTTTTGCAACTTTTACAGCTACTTTTACAGGGTTTTGCGTTGCAAAAGACTTTGGTGTTATCTCTCCAATAACTAATATTAATAAGGTCATTATAATAGTAGCAATTAATGTGGAATTTTTAGAAACAAATCTCTCTACTATTAGTTCGGTTAATACTGCAGTTGCCGCAGTATTTACTATGTTATTCCCAATAAGTATGGAAGCTATGATATCGTTTGTTTTTCTCTTCATATTTTTTAATATTTCTGCAGATTCTTCGTCTTCTTCTTTAAGCTGATGTATCTTAGCTATAGGAATAGAAGTTATAGCAGTTTCAGAACTTGAAAAAAAAGCAGAAAAAAGCAACAATACAAATACTACTATAATTCGCATGTACATACTAGAAGCAGTCAAATTCATCCCTCCACCTTACCATAAACAAAATATATCACATTTGATAGTATTCCTAATAATGTATCATCAAATACTTAAATGGAGGTACGAATTTTTTCTATGTTCTTAGTTGCTATAATCAATAAAATCTAATACTAATCTTAGAAAAAAAAAGTAGATATGCTACAATTATAGCATTAATTGCAGCTATTAGTACAGAACCTGCAGCTACATTTTTAGCTATTTTTGCAAGAGGATGATATTCTTTTGTAAACATATCTATTGTTTTTTCTATTGCAGTGTTAATCATTTCAGTGACTATAACTAGTGAAATAGTAAGAAATAATACTAGTAGCTCTGTTTTAGTAAGATTCATAAAAACTCCCAAGCAAATTGCGCAAATAGCAGCTACAAAGTGAATTCTCATATTTCTCTGGGTTTCTAAGGTATAAGTAATTCCTGATATTGCATATTTAAAGCTCTCTATTAATTTCCTCACTTTCACAGAGCAACACCTATCTATATTAATTTTTAAAGATACCCAAAGTCATCATAACTTTCTTTTCTTTATCTCTCATAACCAATTTCTCATCTTCATTCATGTGATCGTATCCCAATAAGTGAAACATACTATGAGCTGTAAGATATGCAATTTCTCTTTCCAAGGAGTGGCCATACTCTTCTGACTGCCTTTTGGCAGTTTCAGCTGAAATTACAATATCTCCTAGTAGAGTATCTCCAGGTATATCAAATTCATTTTCCTCTAATGGGAAAGAAAGAACATCTGTAGCTTTATCCACTGCTCGATATTCTTTGTTAAGTTCTCTGATTTCTTCATCATCTACAAAGGTAACACTAATCTCATAGTCGAATCCCTTATTTTCAAGCTTTAGGCATTCTAATACTACTCTTTCAATTAACTCTTTTACAGTATCATCTATTATTATTTTCTCTTGTGAGTTATCAATTACTACATTCATTTAATTATCTCCCTTCAACTCCGCTAAATCTAGCTTTGGATATTCTATCCTTTCATGGAATATTCCTAGTAATACTCTTACAAAAGTATTTGCAATCGTATTTAAGTCTTTTAGTGTTAGTCCACATTCATCAAGCTGTCCATCATTTAATTTGTCTTTTATTATCTGCCTAACTAAACCTTCAATTTTTCCTTTTGTAGGTTCTGGCATAGCCCTAGTTGCAGCCTCTACAGAATCTGCAAGCATTACTATAGCAGCTTCTTTAGTCTGAGGCTTAGGCCCAGCATACCTAAAATTCTCTGCTTTTACTGTATCTCCGTTTTCGCTATTTAGTGCCTTATGATAGAAATAAGCTACTAAAGTTTGACCATGATGCTGTATAATTATATCTCTAATAGCACTTGGTAGCTTGTATTTTTTTGCTAACTCATCTCCATCTTTTGTATGATTAGTAATTATCAAAGTACTAAGACTTGGATTAATCTTGTCATGTGGATTTTCTCCATTATATTGATTTTCTTTAAAAAAGAACGGGCGTCTAAGCTTTCCAACATCATGATAATAAGCACCAACTCTTGCTACTAATGGATTACCTCCAACCTCCTCAGCAGCAGCCTCACTAAGATTGCCTACTATTATACTATGGTGATATGTTCCCGGAGATTCAACAAGCAATCTTCTCAGCAATGGTTGGTTAGGATTTGATAACTCTAAAAGCTTTAAGGGTGTCAATATATCAAATAAATTCTCCCACAAGGGTAAAGAGCCTATAGTCAGTATAGCACTAAATAGTCCATTTAAAGCTCCATAAAGACTAGTATATAATATTTCCTTAAATTCAACTCCATGTATAAAACCAAATGCACTAATAGTAAGTATATTAATAGTACTGACAATTAGTCCTGTTAATACGATATTATATCTTTGGTGTGTATTTATTATAGCAAAGGTACCAACTGTACCTCCTATAAGGAGAAGAATCATTATATTCATATCATTTACTGTTATTGTTCCAATGAAAATAGACATTATTAAATTTACTAATATAGCTAGCTTTGGGTTAATTAATATCGAAATAAGCATTGTAGCTACTGAAATAGGCATCAAATATTCTGATATTCTATACATGCCCTTTGATATGGCAGTTATGGACAATATTATTATTGCTAAAACTAATAGTAATTTTGTGTCATAAAAAACCTCTTTGTCAAAAATGTATAAATATGACACTATCAAGGCCTCAAGTATCAAAATAAAAGTCATAGTTCCACCAATAAGCTTATAATCCGGGCCTTCTGTCTCCTTAAGCAATCCCGTCTTCTTAACTAAAGAGTAAATTCTTTCGTCAACTAACTGCTTCTTTTCGACTATTATTTGCCCTTCTTTAATAACTACTGGTGTTACCTGATCTGCAGCTTCTTGTCTTTTCTGAAAAGTAGTATCTACATCCACAAATTTATTTGGTTGAATGGTTTTTTCAATAATACTTATACCTAAAGTCTTTGCATTTTCTGATAGATGTTCTAACTCTTCAAAACTCCTCGATATGCTTTCTTTTTTAGATTCAAGCTCCTCTTCTATTATTCCCATACCCATAACCTGACTTATCATGTCTTGGACATTGTTCTCAAGAGTCGTTAAAGCATCACCAGATATTGATAATGCAATGCTATATTCTTCAATTCCAAGATTGATATTAGTTCTATTTTGGAGAATTTCCATTTTGTTAGCATGGGTTTCATCTTCCATGTTTCTTATCTCTCTTAAAATTATAAAAAACCTATTGATGTCATTCTTTATCTTCACCTGTACTGATGTTTCAACCCTATATATTGTATCAATACTTTTCATTGCTTCTTCTTTTAGTTTCTCAGTTGTAATCTCATCTATCATTTCCTTTGTTGCTCTAATATCATCTGGGGCAAGGTCTCCGACTTTTACAGTTATTCTTTCAGGTGCCATACTACTACCTACAATAAAATACATCAGCAGTGTAAATACCACAGCCAATAATATTTGCTTTACAATAGTCTTGTTCAAGAAAGAAAACATATTCTTCGTAGTTAGTTTGTCCTCTTTTTTCTTATTAGAAACCATAAAACCCCTCCCTTTTTTATTAGCAAGTCTCTTCTTTTTTGTCATATTTATCGTATGCTTCTATAATCCTCTGTACAAGTTGATGTCTCACTACATCTTTTTTAGTTAAATAAACAAAGTCGATACCCTTAATATTGTTTAGTATCTTAGTTACTTGTTTTAATCCAGAATTTTTGCCCTTTGGTAAATCTATCTGTGTTATATCACCTGTAATTATCGCCTTTGAGCCAAAACCTAATCTTGTAAGAAACATCTTCATCTGTTCATTAGTTGTGTTTTGTGCCTCATCTAGAATGACAAAGGAAGAATCTAATGTTCTTCCCCTCATATATGCTAGTGGCGCAACTTCAATTAAGCCTCTTTCCATATATTTAGCATACACTTCTGGTCCTAGTATATCATATAATGCATCATATAATGGTCTTAAATATGGATCAACTTTTTCTTGTAAGTCGCCAGGCAAAAATCCAAGACTCTCTCCTGCTTCAACAGCAGGTCTAGTTAAAATAATTCTATTAACCTCTTTATTCTTAAATGCTGATATTGCCATAGCCATAGCCAAATATGTCTTTCCTGTACCTGCTGGCCCTATACCAAAAACAATATCATTTTCCTTAATAGAATTTACATATATTTTTTGCCCTATGGTTTTAGGCTTAATGGTTTTTCCAGATGCTGTAATGCAAACTGCCTGGTCTAATAATTCTTTTAACGTATCCTCCTGCCCTTCTAAAACAAGCTGAATAGCGTATGTTATTTCTTGTTTAGTCAATTTCCCTTGTTTCTCGATTATTCTAATAAGGCTATTTACTAACTTTTCAGCAAATAATATTTTAGGCTCATCACCTATTATTTTTATTTCTCCTTCTCTAGAAACTATATCTACATCAAGCTCTCTTTCAATTAACTTTATATTTTCATCAAAACTTCCGAAGAGTTCCAATGCATGGTCATTTCTATTTATGCTAATTCTTCTTTCTTGTATTTCTCTTTCCAATATTAATCCTCCTGATTATTACTAGTTATTTTTTCTTTTACACCAATATCTTCATTTACTTCTATAATTACTTCTGTAACAAGTATATTATCTTCAATGCTATATCTAACATCCTTTGAAATTACAGTTGAATCTTTAGGAATTTTAGCCATTAGTTTTTGTGTTCCTTTTACAGCTGAAATCTTTTTCAAAGCTTCAACGTCTTGTTTTATTTTTGTCTTCTGTACTTCTTTAAAAGTATGTTGAATTGTTACTATAGGTAGTTTGATGATTCCTAAATCTCCAATTTCTTTTATCTTCTCTACTTCTACATAGTCCTTAAAAGGTATTTCTCCATTCATTAGCTGAATTCTCTTTTTTCCTATTATTATTTCCCTTGTTGTAAATGTATTACCTGTTTCATCATCAATTGTCTTGACAATTGGTTCCTCAATTTTTTCGGTGTATATTGTTCTTGCAATTATACTTCCTTCAGAATGTACCAGAAGTGGTGATTCCAAAGTTTCTGAGTTTATAACCCCAGTTATCAAAATCTGTCCTTCTTTTACAATATCTCCCTTTGAAACCAAGCCTTTTCCATTTTTTACAATTACCTTTTCTATAACTGCTTTTTTTGAGGCTAAAATGTTGCAAGGTACATCATCTTTTAATTCTACTTGAACTAATTCCCTTTCCTTAACTTCTACAATCATCTTTGTTCCTTGTATTTGAACATTTGCAAATGCTAAGTCTTGGATGCTCAATAATAAAGCATTGCTAATATCTATATCTCTAGCAGCTCTTTTACTTACACCTTCTCTTATTTTTAATGACTCTAAAACATTGATAATTTCTTCATCCTTTATGCGTTCGTTTCCAACAATATCTATATTCCAAATGAAGGAGGTTAGAAAAATGATTAGAGATATTGATAATACTGATCCAATAGCAAGCATTTTCCTGTATTTGAATTTATTTATAAAGAAAGGGTAGCCTTTCTTCTCTATTACATTTACCCTACAGCCTACCTTCTGTACTATGTCTCTTAGCTCTTTGAAACCAGCTACGCTGACCTTTGCCTTCAATGTAGTATAATCTATTCTAGTTATATCCCATAAAATAATATTCTTGGCTATTGCCAGATTAATAAACTTTTCTAGTGTGAGTCCTTCAATTTTTATAATAACATAACCGCGAAAATAATTCCATATACGAATAAGTAACAATGTTTCACCTCCCATTATGTAAATTCTACTGATTCTATTTCTCCAATAATAATTATTTCTTCCGCAACTATATTCTTTATCACCATATTTTTTCCTAGTATTCTTAAAATACCAGTATTAGTATTTACTCTAATCCTCAAGCTTCCATACTCTATAATACCTTTATGGTTTTCTATATATAATTGTAGATTCCCTACTAGGGTAACTTTGGGTAAATCTAGCATGATATCCTTTGGAAGTTCAAGTATATCTGATAAATTTGACTTTATTTCATTTATCTTTTTTTTCACAGTAATCCTCCTCCATATATAAATCTATGCGCTTTATAATCTATGTATTCTTATGGTAGATAAAACCTTGTTTTCAAAAAATTATTCTAAAAAAAGGTATGCTGAATCAGCATACCTTTAGAGGAGTTTTAATATTCAATATCTACGATTACTGGAAAATGATCTGAGTATTGAACTTTCTCAACCTTATATCTATTTATTTTTATGGACTTACTAGTAAATATATAGTCTATTCTATACTCATTTCTAAAAACATTTAATGTGTTTACATATCTATATATGGTTTTATCTCCCACATCATTAAGCTTCTGCTGAATCTTAATAATATTAGGATCATTATCAGTTACATTAAAGTCTCCCACAAGTATTAAATCTTCTTCATATAAACCTACATATTCTAATATGCTATTAAATTGCTTTTGTCTTTCGTTAACATCTAAGCCTAAATGAGTAACCATAAAATTTAGCCTTCTATTTTTATCAATTAGCACATTAGTCTTTAATAAGCCTCTAGGTTCTTTGCCTTGCATTATTATGTTTTCAGAGTTCTGTAAAGGATACCTACTCAGTACTCCATTTCCATATTCACCGCTTAAAAATCTTTTATTTGACCCAAAATAATAGTACATTTCTAGCTTGTCCGCTAGAATTTTAAGCTGATCTTCAAAGTTAGTTCTTGATACATTTTTATCAACTTCTTGTAACCCAATGATATCAATATTATAACTCTTAATAAATTCTCCTATATGGTTAAGATTAGAATATCCCACCTTGTCTCTCCCACGATGTATATTATAAGTTGCTATTCTAATTAACTTTTTTTCTTCTTCTCTATCATTTATATCATTAGCACTATACTGAATGGATAAAACTCTATCTTCTGCTTTTTCAGTTATACTATAAAGAATAGAAGAAATATCACATTCAGCTATTAGCTTAGTATTATAGTATACTTTTATAATATCAGTATCAACTATATCTTTTCCTTTACTAGATACTACAAATTCATTATATCTTTTCCCAGAATATTCTCTAATAGTAAAATAATCTTTGTAAATAATGTTTTTTATAATTCCTTCTTCAGATATTATTTCAACTTTTAACTTTTCTACATCCAATGATGTTAGTATTTGAATGAATATATCTTTGTTTTTTTGACGTGCCTTTAGTGTAACACTTATTTGAGAAAATGTATTCTCATAATGAGGGGGAATATTTAGTATTATCACAGTTAGCAATAAAATTAAAAATCTCTTCTTTGTCATATCCTGTCCCCCCAATATTTTTCGATTATTTTAAAAATTATAACACTTTAAAAGGAATATAACAATGTTGAGAATTTGGA